>CAINKA010000168.1 GCA_903849835.1 uncultured Alphaproteobacteria bacterium | reverse complement strand
ATTCCTCAACGACATTAAATCTGAAATCGAAAATCTTAAGCAAAACGGACTTTACAAAAGTGAGTATGAGATCATTTCGTCACAATCTTCTGAAATTGAAATCATCCAAAATAATTCGAAGAAAAAAGTTTTGAACTTCTGTGCCAACAATTATTTGGGATTGGCTAACAACCAAAATTTAGTCGATGTTGCGAAGAAATCTTTGGATGATTACGGGCTTGGTACAGCCTCAGTGCGCTTCATCTGCGGCACTTTTGATTTGCACAAAAAATTCGAAAAAACTCTCGCCGAATTTTTAGGATTTGAAGATGTGATCACTTTTTCTTCCTGCTTCGCCGCCAATGGTGGCGTGTTCGCAGCGCTTTTTGACGAAGAGGACGCAATTATTTCCGCCGATTTAAATCACGCCAGTCTCATCGACGGCATCAGGCTGAGCAAGGCCGCACGCTACTTCTATAAATTCGACGACATGTTGGATTTAGAAAAAAAATTGCAGGAAGCGCAAAAAAATAAAACGCGAGTGATCGTCACCGACGGTGTGTTTTCAATGGATGGCGACATTGCCGACCTCAAATCAATTTGTGATTTGGCGGAAAAATACGACGCGCTGGTTTTGGTCGACGATTCACACGCTACGGGTTTCATCGGTGAAAATGGTCGCGGAACTTTTGAATTTCGTGGCGTCGAAGGTCGCGTCGACATCCTCACCTCAACCCTCGGCAAAGCCTTGGGCGGCGCTGGTGGAGGCTTCATCGCTTCTAAAAAAGAAATCGTCGAAAAATTGCGCAACAAAGCGCGCACTTACCTTTTTTCCAACAACATTGCGCCGATGGTTGCGGCCACTGGAATCGAGATCCTCGACATGATTTTGAAATCAAAAATCTTGATCAAAAAACTTGCCGACAACACTAAATTTTTTCGCGAAAAAATGGTCGCGGCGGGCTTCGACGTGCGTGACAAAAATGGTGTCCATCCCGTTGTCCCCGTAATGCTACACGATGCAATCCTCGCTAGCAAATTCGCCAAAATGATGATCGAAGAAGAGGGAATTTACGTAATCGCTTTTTCATTCCCAGTAGTGCCAAAAAACGAAGCGCGGATCCGTGTACAAATTTCTGCAGCGCATGAGCAGGAGCATTTGGAACGCGCGGTTGCTGCGTTTGTGAAGGTGGGAAAAAAATTGGGAGTGATAAAATGAACTCAAAAACCACGCAACTCACCAAGCAAAAAATTATGCTCAAAGCCACGATTTTTGCTTTGTTAATCGTCGCTGTAACCTTACTAATCGTCGCCGCAATCATAAAAATAAAATTTCAGTAATGATCAATTTCGAACTCGCACCATTCGCCGTCGATGAAGAAAAATCTCGCGGACGATTGCATTCTGAAACCTACGACGACGCCAAATATCGCTCGGTTTTCGGGCGCGATCGCGATCGCATCATCAACTCCTCCGCCTTCCGCCGCTTGCAATACAAGACGCAAGTTTTTGTAAATCACGAGGGTGATCACTACCGCACGCGGCTCACACACTCGCTGGAAGTGGCGCAAATCGCGCGTTGGATCGCGGGCGCGCTCAAGGTTAACAAGGATTTGGCGGAGATTGTTTCTCTCGCGCACGATCTTGGCCACACACCTTTTGGCCATGCTGGCGAAGATATTTTGAATGAAAAAATGCACGCGTTCGGCGGCCAAGGGTTAGAATTTTCGCACAATGCCCACACGCTGAAAATCATCACCAAATTGGAAACGCGTTTCATCGAATTTGAAGGCTTAAATTTATCGTGGGAAATGCTCGAAGGCGTGGTGAAGCATAATGGTCCGATCGCTGATGAATCAAGGCTGCACGCCTACATCGCTGACTACAATTCCAAACATGATTTGGACTTAAAAAACTTCCCCTCAATCGAGTCGCAAATCTCGGCAATTTCTGACGACATCGCCTACAATAATCACGATATTGAAGATGGTTTGCGCGCTGAATTATTTGAGGTCGAAGAACTTTTTTCTTTGCCGCTGGTAGGAAAAATTTACCAAGAAATTCTAGCAAAATATCCGCAAATTAAACGGGAGTTGTTGGTCGGCGAAGCCAAGAAACTCCTGACTTTGGCGATGGTGATTGATGTGATCGACAACACCCAAAAAAATATTTTGGAAAATAAAATCGACAGCGAAAAAGCTGTGCGTTGCTGCGGAAAATTTTTGGTAAATTTTTCGCCAGAAATGGAAATCGCCCATCAATCTTTGAAGAAATTTTTGATGCAAAACATGTATCGCCACTCAACTGTGAATCGCATGACGGCCAATGCTAAAAAAATAATCAGCGGACTTTTTGATTTTTACATGAGCTCGCCAAGCTGCTTGCCTGATGAGCGCGCGGAGGTTGCGATGAAAGTTACCACAGGGGAAGAAGGTCAGAAAATTTTGGCGATTTTAGTTTCAGATTACATCGCTGGGATGACGGATCGCTTTGCGATTAAGGAGTTTGAGCAGTTGGTTTGATTCGCTCGTTTGATTGCAGGACGGGGTTTGTAACCCCGTCCTAATGTTCAGTTCTAGCGTGACTAAACTTCGACATGAACATGGGGACTGGGTTACAAACCCAGTCCCGCGTAAGGCACCGAAGCCTGAATCATGCTTCGACAGGCTCAGCATGACATCGTGTTTTAACAAATTTAATTTTATGAAAAATATTTTATCCTACCACGACACCCTCCCAACCATTGACCCATCAGCTTTCATCGCTTCAAGCGCAATCCTTTCCGGCGCCGTAATCATCGGAAAAAATTCTGGCATTTGGTATGGCTGCGTGCTTCGTGGCGATGTCACAAAAATCACCGTCGGCGAAAATACCAACATCCAAGATAACTGCGTTTTGCACGGCACGCGTCCGCATCATGCCCAAAATAAAACCGGTGCTGAAGGTGCGCCAGTTGTGATCGGAAACAATGTCACTATCGGGCACGGCGCCATCATTCACGCTTGCATCATCGAGAATAATTCCTTCATCGGCATGGGTTCAATCATCATGGATTTGGCGCGAGTTGAAGAATTTGGAATGCTTGCGGCGGGCGCAGTTTTAACTCCGGGAAAAGTTGTGAAGTCAGGCCAGATCTGGGCCGGCAATCCTGCGAAATATTTTCGCGACATGAATCAAGCAGAAAAAGATTACATCAAAACATCGGCGGATAACTACGCCGAATTGGCGCGGGAATATTCGGAAAGTCAGAAAAAATAATGTCATTTTTCAACCAATCACAAACCAAAAAAATAATTTCCTTCGCTCTCACTGCCGGTGAGATCGCGACGAAATTTTTTTTGGAAAAAAATTTTGAGATCAAAAAAAAATCTGACGGCTCAGAAGTTACCTCCGCCGACATCGCAGTGAGTGAATTTTTACGCGAAAAATTAGCGCAAGAATTTCCGCAAATTCCGGTGATTTGTGAAGAAGGAAATTTGCGCGAAGCAAGCGATATTTTTTTCCTCATCGACCCGATTGATGGCACGTCCAGCTTCATTTCAAACAATGTTGAATTTGCGATCAACATCGCTCTCATCAAAAATAAAAAAGCAATTTTTGGATTGATTTACGCTCCACTTTTCGAAGGCGGAAAAATGATTTTTTCGGATGAGAAGGGGGAAGTGTTAAGTAAAAAAAACAATGTCATGCTGAGCCTGTCGAAGCATGATTCAGAGCAGTTTTTTGAATCATGCTTCGACAAGCTCAACATGACATCGATGATGTTTAATGCGATGTCAAAACCACTCCGCATCATCACCAGCTCCCGCACCAAAGACATCGACGTTGAAAAATATCTCGCCCAATTTCATCCTGAATTTTCACAAAATTTTTCCGTCGAAAAACTCGCATCAGCAATAAAATTTTTCCGCATTCTTGAAGGCGACGCCGATCTTTATTTGCATTTTAGAAGGTCGATGGAATGGGACAGTGCAGCAGGTCAAGCTTTGATCGAACTTCTCGGTGGCAAAGTAAAAAATTTATTTTTTAATCAAAAAAAATTCTCAATTGGAGATGAGTTGAGCTACGGAAAACCGAATTTTGAAAACACACCGTTTGTTGTAACCATTGTTTAAATATTCGAAGCGTCACCCCGATTCGAAGTGTCACCCTGAGCCTGTCGAAGGGTGATTCAGGTTTCGGGCTTGAATCGCCCTCGACAGGCTCAGTGTGACTTCGAGTTTGTTAACTCTTAATTCCATTTTTATGGTCAAAAAATTTACCGCAACTTGTGACTTTGGTGGACAAAAATCACCCGTCACTCTTTACATCGGAAATCCCGCCGCAGGCTCTCATCCATTGGGGTTTCAGAGCAAGTGGTTGAGCAGCACTAAAGGCGGAAATGTTCCGCCTGACATCATGGATTCGTTTTCAAAATTGGCAGAAATTTCTGAAAAAAATCGCGTCTCTTTCGAAGAGCTTTGCGCTTACGTGATCGACGAACTCAAGGCTAATAGCAATTTGGAAGCAGATGCAAAACAAGGCAGCGCACTTTCTGCTCAATCTGCAGAAGCAAAAAAATAATTTTAAAAATGTCAAAAAATAAGCATGTCGCCGTTTTAATGGGCGGTTGGAATTCTGAACGAGAAGTCTCTCTTCGCTCTGGTGAAGCGGCTTTTCAGGCTTTGGTGAATCTTGGTTACAAGGCAACGAAGATTGATTTTTCGCGTAAAATTTTTGAGCAATTACGTGAAGTAAAACCTGATGTGGTGTTCAATGCACTTCACGGACAAAATGGCGAAGATGGCCGAATTCAGGGCGTTCTCGACATTTTAGAAATTCCTTACACTCACTCTGGAATCGTCGCTTCAGCGCTTTGTATGGACAAGGTTTTAACTCGAAAAATTTGCGCAACAATTGGCGCAAAAATTCCTCATTACGAAATTTTGAAAAAAGGTGAAGATGAAGAAAATAAAAAGAAAATTTCTGCAGTTGGGAAGCCATTTGTAATCAAGCCAATCAACGAAGGATCAAGTGTTGGTGTCGAAGTTATTTTGCAAAATATGCAATTCGATTTTTCAAAATATGAATGGAAATATGGCGACGAAATCATTGTCGAAAAATATTTGGCTGGGCAAGAAATTCAGGTGGCGGTGATGGGTGGAAAAGCGTTGGGAGCAATTGAAGTAAGGCCTCACGGTTTGTTCTACGATTACAAATGCAAATATACCGCGGGCATGACGGATTACATCATGCCAGCAGAAATCAGCGAAAAAAAATATTCTGAAGTTTTGGAATTATCGAAGAAATGTCATGAAGTGGTTGGTTGCACAGGAATCTCTCGCATCGATTTTATTTTGAACAACAAGAATGGTGGCCAAGGGGATGGCCAAGGGGATGGAGATGATCAATTTTATTTGCTCGAAGTTAACACCCATCCTGGATTCACAGCCACATCGCTAGTTCCAAAAATTGCGCAACATGTTGGAATTTCTTTCGAAGAAATTGTTGAGTTTTTGGTTAAAAATGCGCGTCACGGATAACTTAAATTTGATGAAAAATATTGCTCAAGAACAGATCAAAAAATTTTTTCTCACCAATCAATTCCTACGCAAAACAAGAAATTTTTTTCATCAAGTTTTTTTTCCAATCCTTCTCAAAGGCTCGCTGTTGTTGATCACAATCTTGGTTTTAATTTTCGTGATGTTGAAAATTTTTAAGCCAATTTACCTCGAAAAAATTTACCAAAAATCTTCTTTTTATTTTTTTCACTACCTCAATTTAGACAATCACGAATTTGATGAGATCAACATTAGCGGCAATAAGCGCATCGCCAAGGAAGAAATTTTAAACATCGTCAGCCAGTCAAAAAAATACATCACGCAAGACAAGGTTGGAGATTATCAGCCACTCATTCAAAACTTGATCGAGGAAATAAAAAAACAATTACCGTGGGTGGATAAGGCTGTCGTGACGCGCAGCATGCCGAATGTTCTAAATATTTCGATCACGGAATATGAGCCATTCGCAATTTGGCAAAATGACGGAAAAAAATATCTTACCGATAAGGATGGAAATTTAATTCCATTCGAAGAGTCGGAAGAGTTCAGCCACATGGTGATTTTGTCTGGCAAAAATGCGAACATGCATGCAAAAGCAATTTTTAATATCTTCGCAGTCGATCCAAATTTGAGTTCGAATGTTTATTCAGCAACTTGGGTTTCTGATCGAAGATGGGATATTCGTTTTGAAAATGGACTTCTCATCAAACTCCCCGAAAGCAATATTTCCGAGGCTTGGCAGCGTTTAATAAAAATTCACAACATGCCGGGTTCGATCATCGGATTAAAAATTATCGACCTTCGACTCTCCGACAAAATTTATCTCGAATATGACGATTCAGTGATGAAAGAGGTGAGGGAGTTATAAAAAAATAACAGACGTTACAAAAATAACGGACATTACAAACGCGGCAAATGGCGAAAAATATTAAAAAAGGAAAAATAGTTGCTTGCCTTGATATGGGCTCGTCGAAGCTGGTTTGCATCATTGCTGCAATCAGCAATGGCGAGGTTGAAATTCTTGGTTACGGCCACAAAGAATCGAAAGGAATTTCTGGCAGCGCAATTTCTGACATGCGTTTGGCGCAGAAATCGATTACGAATGTTGTTTCTGAAGCGGAAAGAATGGCGGGTTTTAACATCGATCGTTTGCTGGTTGGAATCTCTGGAAGTCAGGTTGTCTCTAGTCGCAAAGAGGTAAGTTCTAAAATCGCCGCCGACATCGTTAAAGCATCAGACATCGCAAATCTTGCGAATAAAATTCGAGCAGATTTCAAAAAAAATAATCGCGAAATAATTCATCTAATTCCAACTCAATATCGCATCGATGATTCCGCGCCAGTTGTGAATCCGCGCTATATGTCGGGTGAAACTCTTTACGCTAAATTTCACGTCGTTTCCACTTCGCAAACCACAATAAAAAATATCGAAAATTGTTTTAAAAGATGCCAATTGTCGGTGAATAATTATGTCGTTGAACCCTACGCCTCAGCGCTTTCTTGCCTTTCTGATAACGAAATGAATCTTGGAACTTTGCTGATCGATATCGGAGGAAGCTCAACTTCCTTCGCGATTATTTTGGAGGGGAAATTAATCCACATCGGTAACTCGCCAATTGGTGGCATGCACATCACGAAAGATATTTCTACGATTCTAAATGTTGGTTTTGATGTGGCAGAAAAAATAAAAAATTTGAACAGCTCGCTGTTAATTTCTCCGATCGAAGAAAGGGAAATGATCAGGCTAAAATTTTCTGACACCAATGACGGGCCAAACATGATTCGCATCACTCGCCTAGAGCTTTCTGAGATCATCAAATCAAGGATCGAAGAAATGTTCGAATCGGTAAAAACAATTTTAGAAAAATCTGGAATTCCGATTTACATGCTCAGCAACATCGTGCTCACGGGCGGCGTAACTTCTACCGTCGGCATTGACAAATTAGCCGCAGAAATTTTAGGAAAAAATGTTCGCATCGGCTATCCAAACAAATTGGAAATAACGGTGTCGGAAATTCTAAACCCAACACATTCATGCTCTCTCGGCATGTTAATTTTTTTACGAAATCTTTATTTGAAGGAAAAAATCAAAGATGGTTTTGAAAGTAAAAACAGCTGGTTCAAACGTTTGATTGAAAAATTAGCGGCGATTTGACGTTTGTTTTTGTAGTGGTGACTCTTGTGGTTGCTTGCTCTCGCGGTGGGCAGCTACGGGATGGCACAAGGCCCATCCCCTACATAATCGCCTTACGCGATTCTACATCATTCCAGTTGAAGAAACCAATTGATCAAAAGTTCACAAATGCGATGTCATGCTGAGCTTGTCGAAGCATGATTCAGGCTTCGGTGCCATGAATCATGCTTCGACAGGCTCAGCATGACGCTGAAGTTTAATCGGCTTCTTCAACTGGAATGGGTATACAACAGTTCAATACCTCCCACCTCCACCCCTATCATTCTCCTGCTTCATCTCACGCTTCATCTGCGCCTTCGCAACGAAGCTTTGTTGCGTGACAGCCCCAACTCCCAATCCTTGTGCCGCTTGATCTGTTTTTTGGCCTTTACCACTTTTGTTTTTTGACGCCTCTTCTTCCGCCGCTTCTTCCGCATCCAATCTTTCTTTTTTCTTTTTCCAAACCACTGATTTCATTCCGGAAGAATTGAAAACTTTCGCGTGATCCGTTCCCATCTGATCAACTTCGTTCGAGCGCTCATCCCAAATATCCACCGATGAAGTTGCTTTTTGCTCTTCTGCTTCTAGGCCTCCAACCTCATTATCCAAAGTTCGAACCTGCTTATTTTCTGGAAAAATAAAGTTTTTTAATTTGCCAATGATGTTCTGAACTTCTTCGCCGAGCTTCACATCTTTTTCTTCTTCGGGCTCATCTTTTCGAATGAATTTTTCATCATCATCTTCGTCTAGCTTTTTTTTCAACTCTTCCTCGAGCTTTTGATCTTCAAGATTTGCAGTCATTTTTTTAAAATTAATTGCTCAAGTTTCCCCAGCACTTGATTGGCTGTAGAAATTTTTAGTGAAGTGGATTTTACATCACAAATAAAAAAAACTTTTTGTCCGGCGTGAAGCTTGATTTGATTTTTGCTCGAAAAAATCATTTGCATTAAACTTTCTGGAGCCGCGAATTTATTGTCTTTGAAGCTGATTAGAATTCCGTCGGAAATTGTTTCTAACCTCTCAACTCCAACTTTTTTGCAAGCGAATTTTAGCCGCGCGACTTCCATCAAATTCAGAATTTCTTCCGGAATTTTTCCGAAGCGATCAATCATTTCCAGTTGCAACTGGTCTTGATCGAGCTCGTTTTTAACATTGGCAATTTTTTTGTAGAAATTCATCCGCAGCGATAAATCTGGCATGTAATTTTCGGGGATTAAGAGGGAGATTCCGAGTTTTAGTTGGACGGAATAGTCGTAAGTTGTTGTGGAGGATTCCGTTTGCAGGGCGGGGTTTGTAACCTCATCCTCACGTTCATGTCCTTCGCCATTTTGAACTGAACGTGAGGACGGGGTTACAAACCCCGTCCTGCGCTCGCTTCCCGTCCTGCGCTCGTTTTCAGCCCTGCATTCGTTTCTTTTTAACTCCTCAATCGCCTCCAACAACATCTGCTGGTAAAGCTCCACCCCCGTCTCGCGAACATGCCCCGATTGCTCATCCCCAAGTAAATTGCCACTGCCGCGAATATCCATGTCGTGACTGGCGATTGAAAATCCAACGCCGAGCGAATCCAAATTCTGCATCACTTCTAATTTTTTTCGTGACTCATCGGAAAGTTTTTTCGGGCTGAGCATGAGGTAAGCGTAAGCCCGCACTTTGCCACGTCCGACGCGGCCTCGCAGTTGGTAGAGTTGCGACAATCCGAACATTTCGGCGCGGTAAATAATCATCGTGTTGGCTTCAGAAATATCGATTCCCGATTCGATGATTGTGGTTGAAAGCAGCATGTCGATTTTGCCGTCGACGAAGTCATTCATGATTTCATCGAGCTCAGTTGGAGCCATGCCGCCGTGGGCGTGGCGGATTTTTATTTCTGGCAGCAAAGTTTTTAATCGCGGCTCCATTTCCTCAATGTCGCGAATTCGAGGCACGACAAAAAACACGCGGCCGCTGCGATTGTACTCGCGCAGCACCGCCTCGCGCACAATCACCGAATCGTAGGGCATCGTGAAATTGCGGACGGCGAGGCGGTCAATCGGCGGCGTCGCAATCAAACTTAAATCCTTCACGCCCGTCAGCGACATTTGCAGCGTGCGCGGAATCGGCGTCGCTGAAAGCGTCAGGATGTGCACCTCGTTGCGCAATTCCTTCAGCCGCTCTTTCTGGGCCACGCCGAAATGCTGTTCTTCGTCGATGATTACGAGCGCCAGATTTTTGAATTTAATATTTTTTTGGAGTAGGGCGTGCGTGCCGATGACGATGTCGACCGCGCCCGACTCAAGCTCGGCGCGGGTTTTTTTGGCGTCGGCGGCGGAAACAAGGCGTGAAAGCTGCGCGATTTTTATTCCAGTTCCGTCGAAACGTTTGGAGAAGTTTTTGAAATGTTGGCGGACGAGGAGGGTGGTTGGGGCAACGATGGCGATTTGGGGGTTGTTGGGCGTAAGGCGCAAGGCGCAAGGCGTAAGGTTCTCAGGTGTTTGTAGGAGTGTTTGCAGGACGGGGTTTGTAACCCCGTCCTCACGTTCATGTCCTTCAGATTCTTGAACTGAACATGAGGACGGGGTTACAAACCCCGTCCTGCATTCGTAGTCCGTCCTGCATTCGTATCCCGTCCCGCATTCGTAGCCAATCCCACCTTCAATCTGACTTACAACTGTCGACTTACGACTTACAACAATCGCGCTAGCGCGCAACGCCACCTCCGTCTTCCCAAACCCAACATCCCCGCAAACCAGCCGATCCATCGGACTGCCGCGTTGCAAATCTTCCTCAACTTCTTCAATCGCTTTCGCCTGATCTTCAGTTTCAACAAAACCAAATCGCGCCTTGAACTCGTCGTAAAAATGTTGGTCGGGAACAAAAATCGGAGCCTTCTTCAAGTGCCGCGCCGCAGCGATTTTGAGTAATTCTTCAGCGGCGATTTTTATTTTTTTGCGGACTTTTTCTTTGCGATTTTTCCAGCCGAAATTTCCGAGGCGGTCGAGTTGGATGAGTGGGTTGTCGGCGCCGTAACGGGTGATCAGGTTGATGTCGTCGACGGGCACAAACAGCACGTCGCCGCCGCCGTACAAAATTTTAATCATGTCGACGCGCGTGAGATTTTTTTTCTGTGGTTCCATGATCCCCTTGTTTAGGGGGATCGAGTCGACGCGTAAGCGCGACGATGGGGGTTCATAAGTCACACTATCACCAACGGTGATAGTGTGAATTCCGTCAAACTTGCCGATTCCGTGGTCGCGGTGAACGACAAGCTCGCCCAAATTAATCGACAATCCTTCCTCAACCAATCGTTGCGAAGCCGCTTTATTGCTTTTTTTGTGAATAATTTTTTCGCCAAAAATCGCTTGCTCGCCAATGAAAAATAAATCGGAACTATAAAATCCGAACTTAGTCGGCAGCACAAAAATAGCGGCTTTGCCGGTTTTTACATTTTTTGCTTCGTCAAAATTTTTAACTTCTTCGCAGGCAATGCCGTAGTCAAAAAAAGTTTGAGCAATGCGTGTTTTGAAACTTTCGGTGAGGCAGGCGATTAATACTTTTTGCGGGAAGGGGTTTGTAAATGCACAAATTTGGGCCCCATCCCTGAGGACTGATT
>CAINKA010000167.1 GCA_903849835.1 uncultured Alphaproteobacteria bacterium | reverse complement strand
TGTGGCTTGAATCATGCTTCGACAAGCTCAGCATGACATTGGGTATTTATCGCGAAATAATTACCAAAAAAAATGGCGGCTCCATTTTTTGGAGCCGCCATTTTTTATTTAAGCGATTATTCAGCTGCGACTTTTTCCGCCGCTGCTTCTTCGACACGCTTTTCCTGATTGGCGATTTTGCGATATCTTGCGGCCAATAATCCAGTTCCGGCAGGGATCAAGCGACCGACGATGATATTTTCTTTTAGGCCTTTCAAGTTATCGAATTTACCTTGAACCGCTGAGTCAGTAAGAACGCGCGTTGTTTCTTGGAATGATGCGGCGGAAATAAATGACTTGGTTTGAAGAGATGCTTTGGTGATTCCGAGCAATACTGGAGAGGATTGCGCCGGTTTCATTTTTTTAGAAATCATCTTCTCGTTGATTTCTTCGAACACGTCACGATCGACATATTCGCCAGCGAGAAGCGTTGTGTCGCCAGAGTGAACAACCTCAACGCGTTTCAACATCATGTTCAAAATTACTTCGATATGTTTGTCGTCAATTTTCACGCCTTGCATGCGATAAACTTTTTGAACTTCATTCACCATGTAGTTGGTGAAGGCTTGCATTCCGTTGATGCGCAGGATGTCGTGAGGCACAAGATTTCCGTCAACCAACACGTCTCCTTTTTTTACGAAGTCGCCTTCTCCAACGAATAAGTGCTTGGTTTTTGAGATGCTATATTCGACCGGTTCTTTTGAGGCATCTTCGGAGCGAACGAGAATTCGGCGTTTAGTTTTGTAATCTTTTCCAAATTCTATTCTTCCATCGATATCGCTCATAACCGCGGCATTCTTCGGTTTGCGTGCTTCGAATAATTCTGCAACGCGAGGAAGACCGCCTGTGATGTCGCGAGTTTTTGAAGATTCTTTTGGAATTCTTGCGATGACGTCTCCCGCTTTAACTTCATCGCCGTTTGAAACGCCGATTACGGTGTGGATCGAGAGAGCATATTCTTTCGCCGCAGTGTCTTTTCCGACCATGATGGAAAGTCTTGGCTTGAGCTCTTGTTTGCTATATTGCTTCCAATCCATGACTATCTTGGTTGAAACGCCTGTCGACTCTTCAATTTTTTCGCGGAGAGAAACATTTTCTGCGAGGTCGTTGTAACGGATGACGCCATTCGTTTCAGCGACGACTGGAATGTTGTAAGGATCCCACTCAGCTAGGTGATCACCTTTTTTCACTTCAGAGCCGTGCTTGTGCGTAATTACGGAACCGTATGGAAGCTTGTAGCTGTGAATTTCTTTTTGATCCTTATCGACCAAAGTAATTTCAGAATTTCTGCTGACGACGACGATTTTTCCATCGCGATCAATCAGAGTTCCTTTGTCAGAAATTCTAACTTTACCGTCAGAAATTGCGGAAATTGAAGATTGTTCAGTTCCTCTTTGAGCCGCACCACCAATGTGGAAAGTTCTCATCGTTAACTGCGTTCCCGGTTCACCGATCGATTGAGCTGCGACGACGCCAACTGCTTCTCCGATGCTGACGATGTTACCCGTAGCAAGGTCGCGTCCGTAGCATTTTACGCAAACGCCCTCGTGAGTTTTGCAAGTTAGGACTGAGCGAGAATTGATGGTTTTGACTCCAGATCTTTCAACTGCATCAGACAAGGCTTCGTCGATCATGGTTCCGGCTTTTACGATAATTTTTTTACCATCGAGAGATTTTACGTCTGTAAGCGGAACACGTCCCAAAACTTGTTCAGAAAGTGGAGCGATGGTACGGCCATCATCAACGATTGGCTCAAGAATTATGCCTTCTGTTGTTCCGCAATCTTCTTCGATGACGATGCAATCTTGAGAAACGTCGACCAATCTTCTGGTTAAATAGCCGGAGTTCGCTGTTTTCAAGGCTGTATCGGCCAAACCTTTACGAGCACCGTGAGCGGAAATGAAATATTCCAAAACACTCAAGCCCTCTTTGAAGTTGGAAGTGATTGGAGTTTCGATAATTTCACCGGACGGTTTCGCCATCAAACCACGCATACCAGCGACTTGCTTGATTTGGTTTTCAGAACCTCTGGCGCCAGAATCGGCCATCATGAAAATCGAATTGGCTTCTGCTGGAGTTGAGAAGGTAGAGATCGCGCTCATCATCTCGCGAGAAATTTTTCCGGTGCAATTCGTCCATTCATCGACGACTTTGTTGTAGCGTTCGCCTGCAGTGATCAAGCCTTCGCGATATTGCTTTTCTAATTTTTTAACTTTGTCGAATGATTCGGAAATGTGTTTTTGTTTTCCTTGCGGGATGATCATGTCGTCTTTGCCGATTGAAATTCCGGCGCGACCAGCATTTTTAAATCCGAGAGTCATGACGCGATCGCAGAACATCACGGTTTCTTTTTGTCCGCAATTACGATAAACCGTGTCAATCAAGTTGGTCACAGCTTTTTTCGTCATCGCTTTATTTACGATTTCAAAATCACTCTTCATAGCGCTAGGCAGTATGTTGTAGAGCAATACTCTTCCTGCTGTTGTTTCAACTTTTTGGAACGATCTTTCCCCGTCGCTATTTTTGATCGTGAAGCGGTAAAGAATTTTATCGTGTAAAGTTATGACCTTGCTGTTGGTGGCGTGATGCAATTCGTAATCATCTGCGATTGGACGAGCTTTGACTTTGGCATAGTCTTTATTTTCCATCGTCATGTAGTAAAGCCCGAGGACGATATCTTGCGACGGAACGATGATCGGCTTGCCGTTAGCGGGGCTGAGAATGTTGTTGGTCGACATCATCAAAGCACGAGTTTCAACTTGAGCTTCGATTGAAAGCGGAACGTGAACCGCCATTTGGTCACCGTCAAAGTCGGCGTTGAAAGCGGCGCAGACGAGGGGGTGAAGTTGGATTGCTTTTCCTTCGGTTAGAACTGGCTCAAAAGCTTGGATGCCAAGTCTGTGAAGCGTTGGAGCGCGATTTAGAAGGACGGGATGCTCTTTGATGACTTCATCCAAAATATCCCAAACTTCTGGTCTTTCAGCTTCAACTAATTTTTTTGAAACTTTGATCGAAGGGGATTTTCCGTAAAG
This sequence comes from uncultured Alphaproteobacteria bacterium, assembly GCA_903849835.1. Taxonomy (GTDB): domain Bacteria; phylum Pseudomonadota; class Alphaproteobacteria; order Rickettsiales; family UBA1997; genus UBA2645. Next base: position 34,785 of record CAINKA010000167.1, on the reverse strand, counting down.
TTCGAGCTTCGAATAAATGAAAGGTTTGAATAATTCCAAAGCCATTTTTTTCGGCAAACCGCATTGGTGAAGCTTGAGTTCAGGGCCAACGACGATTACAGAACGGCCGGAATAATCGACGCGTTTTCCGAGCAAGTTTTGACGGAAGCGACCTTGCTTTCCTTTCAACATGTCGCTCAAAGATTTGAACGGTTTTTTGTTGGAATTTTTTACGACAGCGCCGGAGCGACCATTGTCGAGCAAGGCGTCCACTGACTCTTGCAACATTCTTTTTTCGTTTTTGATGATGATTTCTGGCGCGCCTAATTCCATCAAACGCTTCAAACGATTATTACGATTGATTACGCGGCGATAAAGTTCGTTTAAATCTGAAGTGGCGAAACGTCCGCCATCAAGCATGACTAGCGGGCGGATATCAGGCGGGATAACAGGCAGAACCGTCATCACCATGTGTTCAGGCTTGTTGATTTCCGAATCGATGAATTGTTCAACGAGCTTTAATCTTTTGATCGCTTTTTCTTTTTTGATTTCGGAAGTCAGAGTTTTGAGGTCTTCGCGAAGATCTTTTTGTGCTTTTTTGAGGTCGAGTTTTTGTAAAAGTTTTTGAACAGCTTCAGCTCCCATTTCTGCGACGAAGCTGCCATAGCCATGCTCGCTTTGGAGTTTGTCATATTCATCTTCCGAAAGAATTTCTCCTTCTTTTAGTGGCGACATTAGGCCATCGGTGACGATGTAAGCTTCGAAATAAATAACTTTTTCAATCGCTTTCAAAGTGGTGCCGAGCATGGTGCTGATGCGCGATGGGAGAGATTTTAAAAACCAGATGTGCGTGATTGGAGCGGCGAGCTCAATATGCCCCATTCTTTCGCGGCGGACTTTGGAAGACGTGACTTCAACTCCGCATTTTTCGCAGACGATTCCTTTGTATTTGATGCGCTTATATTTGCCGCAGAGACATTCGTAATCTTTGATCGGGCCAAAAATTCTGGCGCAAAATAATCCGTCTCTTTCTGGTTTGAAGGTGCGGTAGTTGATGGTTTCTGGCTTGGTGACTTCGCCGAAAGACCAAGATCTGATTTTATCTGGATCTGCGATTGAAATTTTGATGGCGTTAAAGTCCAGAAGATCAACTGCGCTATTTGCAGTTAGACTTAGAAGGCCGTGGGAGGAAGTTCCTGCGAGTGACATGTTTTTCTGATTTTTGATTATTTTCAAAATCGTAGGGGTGGCCTTTGTGGCCATCCGCGGGCGGGTACGAGACCCGCCCCTACAAGGGAATTTATTTTTCTACCAATTCGATATTCAGACCCAAAGAGCGAACTTCCTTGATCATCACGTTGAAAGATTCAGGGATGCCGCAATTGAAATTTTGGTTTCCTTGGATGATGGATTCGTAAATTTTAATTCTACCAACCACATCGTCTGATTTGACGGTGAGCATTTCTTGTAGAGAATAAGCCGCGCCGTAGGCTTGAAGTGCCCAACATTCCATTTCACCAAAACGTTGACCACCGAAATGTGACTTACCACCGAGAGGTTGTTGAGTGATGAGACTGTAAGGTCCGATCGAACGAGCGTGGATTTTATCGTCAACCAAGTGATGCAGTTTCAGCATGTAAATGTAGCCGACAGTGATTTTGCGATCGAATTTTTCTCCGGTTTTTCCGTCAAAAAGTTCAATTTGGCCAGAGGTGTCTAGCCCAGCAATTTCAAGGAGTTTGGAGATATATTCTTCTTTTGCGCCTTCAAAAATTCCGGTCGCAAAATGTATTCCATCTTTGAGAGTTGAGGCGAATAAAATCAAATCATTGTCAGACATGGATTTGATTTTTTTGCCTTCATCTTCTGACGAATAAATTGCCAAAATTTTATCACGAAGCTGTTTTACGAATTCAGCTTTTTTCGCAGAAGCTTGATCCAAAATTTTACCAATTTGTTTTCCAAGTTCTTTTGAAGCGAAGCCTAAATGAGTTTCAAGAATTTGTCCGATATTCATACGAGAAGGCACGCCCAGTGGGTTCAAAAGGATGTCGACTGGTTGTCCATCTGATGAATAAGGCATGTCTTCGATTGGAGCGATTTTTGAAACGACGCCTTTATTTCCGTGACGTCCCGCCATTTTATCACCTGGTTGCAGACGATATTTTGAAGCGACGTAAACTTTTACGATTTTTAATACGCCTTGTCCTAACTCGTCTCCGGCCTTGATACGTGCAACTTTGTCGCTGAATTCTTTTTCGATCTCAGCAATTTTTTTGCTGTTTGATTTGATGAGCTTTTCAGCCATGTCCATGGTTTTGGAATCATCAACAACAATTTTTACCAAAAGATTTTTTGACAGAGCTGCTAGTTCTTTGGCTTCAAGCTTTGATTTTGCTTTAATTTTATCGACGTTATTTGTGATTTTTTTGCCGTCGAAAATATCAAGCAAAGCGTCTTTCAAAGAGTTTTCCAAGAAAGAAATTTTTAGATTTTTACGTTTGGATAAATCTTCGATTTGCTGCATTTCGATGTAAATCGAGCGCTCATCTTTTTCGATACCTTTGCGAGAGAAAACTTTTACATCGACTACAGTCCCGCTGATTCCAGTGGAGGCGTAAAGCGAAGAATCCTTCACGTCAGAAGCTTTTTCACCAAAAATTACTTTCAATAATTTTTCTTCCGGAGTCATTGGCGACTCGCTTTTTGGAGTAGTTTTTCCAACCAATAAATCTCCCGGCTGAACTTCAGCGCCGATGTGGATGATGCCTTCTTCGTCGAGCTTGGCCAAAATTTCTTCGCTAACATTTGGAATGTCGCGAGTGATTTCTTCAGGCCCTAAGCGAGTGTCGCGAGCAACGATTTCTAGCTCTTCGATGTGGATTGAAGTGAAGGTGTCGTCGGATAAAAGTTTTTCGGAAATGATGATTGAGTCTTCAAAATTGTAGCCATTCCAAGGCATGAATGCGACGCGAACATTTTTTCCGAGAGCGATTTCACCGTTGGCAATGCTGTGTCCGTCGGAAATAATTTGGCCAGCTTTTACTTTTTGACCAGTTTCGATTGTTGGTCTTTGGTTGATGCAAGTGTCTTGGTTGGTTCTGACATATTTCGACAGGTTATAAACATCGATGTGTGGAATGCCTGCATCCATTGATTCGACAACGATTTTTGAAGCATCAACAAATTTTACGATTCCATCTTTTTTAGCGCGAACTGCGGCACCAGAGTCTGCAGCGATCACAGCTTCCATGCCAGTTCCAATTAGCGGAGCATCTGGACGAAGCAATGGCACGGCTTGACGTTGCATGTTAGAACCCATCAAAGCGCGATTCGCATCGTCATTTTCCAAGAAGGGAATCAAGGTGGTTGCGATCGAAACGATTTGTTTGGTTGAGACGTCGATATAGTCGATTTTGTCTGGCGTTAGCATGACGAATTCACCGTTTTTACGGCAGCTCACCAAGTCAGCTTTGATATTCCCCTTGTCGTCGACATTGTTGGTTGAAGGCGCGACAGCGAAGTCAACTTCTTCCATCGCGGAAAGATATTTTACTTCGTCGGTAATTTTTCCGTTAACAACTTTGCGGTAAGGCGTTTCGATGAAGCCGTAATTATTGACGCGGGCGTAGGTTGCCAAGCTGTTGATCAAACCGATATTCGGACCTTCAGGAGTTTCAATCGGACAGATACGGCCATAGTGAGTTGGATGAACGTCGCGGACTTCGAAGCCAGCTCTTTCACGAGTAAGGCCCCCTGGTCCGAGTGCGGAAAGGCGACGCTTGTGAGTGATGTCAGCAAGTGGATTGGTTTGATCCATGAATTGTGAAAGCTGCGAAGTGGCGAAAAAATCTTTCACCGCAGTGATTAGCGGTTTGGAATTGATCAAGCTTTGCGGCATGATCGTGTCGACTTCAACCGAGTTCATTTTTTCAACGATCGATTTCTCGATGCGCGACATTCCGATGCGAAGTTGATTTTCGATCAATTCGCCAACTGCGCGAACACGGCGGTTTGCGAGGTTGTCGATGTCGTCAGTTTTGAGATCATTATGTTTGATCAGGCTAAGAATTTTGATCGTTTGCTCGATGTCTTTGTGAGTTAGGAAGAGAAGATCTTTGTCAATTTCCAATCCTAAACGGTGATTCATTTTCATTCTGCCAACATCGGACAAGTTGTAGCGAGCATCGGAGAAAAAAAGATTTTCAAAATAATTTTTAGCAACTTCGAAAGATGACGGAGCCTCACCAAGCCTGATTGCTTTGTAAATGTCGGACAAAGCATCTTTTTGAGTTGGGTTTTTATCAACGAGCATCGTGTTGTAGAGGTATGGTCCGATGTCCGCTTTGCTAGGATTTACGACGGCGATGGTTTCGAAATTTAATTTTTGCAAAATTTCCAAACTTTCTGTGGTAACGATTGAGCCGGCTTCGAGCAGCAATTCTCCAGTGTCAGACTCGATTAAATCTTGAGCGACTACATAGCCAAGCAACACTTCTTCAGTGAGGAGGTAATGTTGGAATTTTTCTTCTTTCAGCTTCTCAAGAATTTTGCGATTAAGCTTTACACCCTCTTCAACCTTTATTTGACCGGTTTCAGCACAGACTAAGTTGTAAGGAGATTTTTTCCCGTTGAAAGCTTCGGCATCGAATTTTAATGCCCAGCCTTTTTTAGTTAGGATGGCATCGGCAGAGCCGTAGAATGTTTTGATCATTGATTCCGCAGTCATTCCAATTGCGCGTAGCAAGGATGAAGCTGGGATTTTTCTTTTTTTATCAACGCGGAAGTGAAGGATGTCTTTGCTGTCAAATTCGAAATCAAGCCATGAGCCGATGTGAGGGATGATTTTTGCGGTGTAAGATTTAGAGCCAGAAAGTTTTACATTTTCGCTGTCGAAGAAAACTCCCGGTGCGCGACGCATTTGAGAAACGATAACTCTTTCCGCGCCGTTGACGATGAAGCTTCCGGTTTCTGTCATCAAAGGAATTTCGCAGAGATAAACTTCTTGTTCTTTGATTGAACGGATTTCTTTAACTTCACTGCCTTCTTCTTGATGCCATAGGATCAAGCGTAACTGAGCTCGAAGTGGAGCAGAAAAAGTTCTTCCAGCTGACAAGCATTCGTAAGATTCGTATTTTGATTCGCCAAGAGAATAACTGACAAACTCAATGGTCACGCGACCAGCTGAATCAGAGAGCGGAAAGAATGAATTGAAGACAGACTGAATGCCGACATTTTCACGTTTTTCTGACGCGATATTGGCCTGTAAAAATTTTTCGTAAGAATCTTTTTGGAGAGAGATGAGATGAGGAATTGCCTCCCTATCTTTGCTATTGCTGAAGCTTTTTCTTAAGAGAGCTTGATCAAAATTGCGAACTTGAACCATATACCCCTTTTATTTGAGATGATGTAGTGGCGAGGATTGGCTCGCCCACCGGTTTGGATTATCCAATTCCGGATGATGAAAATGCCAAAAGCCAATCCACCTAAAATTGAAAGTGGATTGGCTTAAAAATAAAAAACTATTTCAATTCAACTTTAGCGCCAGCTGCTTCGAGCTTCTTTTTAATTTCTTCTGCTTCTGCTGTAGGGACATCAGATTTTACTGTTTTTGGAGCAGCTTCAACTAGGTCTTTTGCTTCTTTCAAACCAAGTCCAGTAATGACTCTAACTTCTTTGATAACGTTGATTTTATTTTCTCCGACTGCAGTCAAAACAATTTCAAATTTGTCTTTAACTTCCGCAACAGCAGCAGCGCCAGCTCCGGGAGCGGCAGCAACTGCGAATGATGCGGCAGACACGCCCCATTTTTCTTCAAGCTTTTTGCTGAGATCAGCAAGTTCTAGAACTGTTAAAGCTGATAAAGTTTCTGATAGTTGTTCGAGATTAGCGGACATTTTTTACCTGTTGATTGATGTTAATAAAAAGAGATTGAGAGAAAAATTTAGGATTGTTTCAAGCTTGCAAAGCCTTGCTCTGGAGCGCTTAGGATTCTTACAAACTTCGATTGAGCTCCTTTGAGAAGACCAAGGAATGAAGAGCGAACTTCTCCCAAAGAACCTAGTTTTGCCATTTCTTTGATCGCACTTTCTGTGACGAGAGCTTTGTTGAAATAGCCGATTTTGATTTTTAAAACTTCAACTTTTTTAACCATGTCAGATACTGCTTTAGCTAGAGCCACGGGATCTTGCGAGTAAAGAATTGCAGTTGGACCGCTTAAATGAGGAGTTAGGATTTCGAGATCAGTGCCTTTAAGCGCAACTTTTATCAAAGTGTTTTTTGCAATTTTCATGTTGCATCCCTTTGATTTTAGAGCGATTCGAAGATCGTAAAGCTGTTTGTCGTCCATGCCGCGATAATGTACTATGGACACGAAAGCACTACTGGTAAGCTTGTCTTTCAACGAAGAGACTAGCGCTGATTTTTGATTCTTATCCATTTTTTAGGAAATTATTTTTACAGAGAATCAACAGCGACTTGCACTGATGGCCCCATAGTTGTGTTGAGAAAAAATTCTTTTATGAATTTTCCTTTAGCATTTTCTGGCTTCGCATCTTTGATTGCCTTGATGATTGCCTTAGTATTTTCAGCCAAAGAGTTAGAATCGAAATCAAGTCTTCCGACTAGGCAGTGAACCGTTCCAGCCTTGTCATTCTTAAAATTAACTTTGCCTTTTAATGCATCGGAAACTGCTTTTTTTACGTCGGCAGTGACAGTGCCATTTTTAGGACTTGGCATCAAACCGCGGGGCCCAAGCTTTTTGGCGATTTTGCTAATTTTTTGCATGACGTCTGGAGTTGCGACGCAGACATCGAAATCTAAAAATCCTTCTTCAATTTTTGCGACGAGATCTTCAAGACCAACCATTGAAGCACCAGCTTCAAGCGCTGATTTTCTTTGATCTTCATTTGAAGCGAAAACAATAACTTTTACTTTTTTACCAGAGCCGTGAGGCAAAAGAACTGAGCCTTTAACTGTTTGATCTGATTGTTTCGCGTCGATTCCTAAATTTACGGCGATATCAACAGATTCGACAAATTTACGCTTTTTTTCGGCACCAAGTTTTTGAACTTTTTGAATTGCTTCATCCAAATTTGCAGCTGAGTGCATTTCGGCAAGTTCAATTTTTTTTACTTTTTTCTTTTTGATTTCAGTCATCGCGAATTATTTTAAAAATTATCCTTCTACTACTTCCAAGCCCATTGAAGTGGCGGAACCTTTTACCATTTGAGCGCAGGCCTCGAGATCGGTTGCGTTCATATCGACCATTTTTTTCTTGGCGACGTTTCTGATTTGCGTCATCGTGATTTTTCCAGCGCTTTCTTTTCCAGGTGTGGAAGATCCTTTTTCCAATTTAATTTCCTTCATGATCAAGAAAGAAACCGGAGGATTTTTTGTTGTGAAAGTAAAAGATTTATCTTTGTAAGCAGTGATTGTAACTGGGATTGGAGTGCCAAGATCGTAATCGAATTTCATAGCATTAAATTGCTTACAAAATTCCATGATGTTCAAACCTTTTTGACCAAGAGCTGGGCCAATTGGAGGAGCGGGATTGGCCTTGCCAGATGGGACTTGTAATTTTATCAAGCCCAAAATTTCCTTCGTATTTTTTGACATATTTGAATCTGTATGAATGAGGCGCGGAGCCTTGATTTTATTGGCTTCTTAAGGGATTTAAAACCGTCCTCTTTTTGCAAGGCGCGGCAATCTATTTTTGCAAAACTAAGTTGCAATAGTATTTTTTTAAATGTTTTTAAGAAACTTTTTCGACCTGATTGATGTCTAATTCGACCGATGTTGCGCGACCAAAAATTAGTACTGAAATTTTTACCTTTTGTTTTTCTACATCGAAATCTTCAACCGCTCCAGAGAAAGATTCGAATGGACCTTCGATTACATTTAGAGTTTCTCCGATTTCAAAAATAACATTTTTAGCGTCGGAATTTTGTTCGGAAGAAAGATTTAAAATTTCCTGCATTTTAGCGTCACCAACTGGTTGCGGATTATTTTTTCCACCAAGAAATCCCATCACTTTCGGAATTGAATTTATGAGATTATATGCATCGCCGCCGAAATTTGTATTGATGAAAACGTAACCGGGAAAAAGTTTTTGTGCTTCTTGAACTTTTTGTCCTTTCTTAATTTTTATAATTGGTTTTGTAGGGACTAGCGCATCAAAAACATGTTTGTCAATTGTGCCACGTGTGATCATGGATTTAATGTCTGTAGCCACTTTGTTCTCTTGGCCAGCCATGACATTGAGGATGTACCACTTGCTGTTGTTGTTTTCCATTGAATGAGGTGAAAAATTATAAACCAAAAATGATTCCAATGATTTTCGAAATTAGAAAATCGGAGAATAAAATTGCTAAAGAAACGATCGTGATTGTAACGAGGATCGTGACAGTTGTGATGTAAGTTTCTTTTTTGGATGGGAGATGAAGTTTTTTTAATTCTTCAATTACGTCACGAAAAAATGCCAACATTTTTATAAAAATTTTTCATAAAATCATCATCGCTTAACTTACGACTTACGACTTACGACTTACGATTAAATTTTGGCAGGAGCGAGAGGAGTCGAACCCCCAACCAACGGTTTTGGAGACCGCTACTCTACCAGTTGAGCTACGCTCCTAGAATTTATGTAGACTTTAGAAAATTATATCGAACGTGGTGCATCCAGTCAAAAAAAACAAAGCAAGATAAGAGATCATTTTTAGTTTCATCTATTCTGCTTTTAAGTTTATGAAATTGGAGGCTATTTGATAATCTTAGCCACAACCCCAGCCCCAACCGTTCTTCCACCTTCACGGATGGCGAAGCGTAGACCTTCTTCCATGGCGATTGGAGCGATTAGTTCGACGTTTAGTTTTGTGTTGTCTCCTGGCATAACCATTTCAACTCCTTCTGGGAGAGTGACTGATCCTGTAACGTCTGTGGTTCTGAAATAGAATTGAGGACGGTAGTTTTTGAAGAATGGAGTGTGACGTCCACCTTCTTCTTTTGTGAGGATATAAACTTCAGTTTCGAAGTGAGTGTGAGGAGTGATTGAGCCTGGTTTGCAGAGAACTTGACCTCTTTCGACGTCTTCTTTTTTTGTTCCGCGGAGAAGAACTCCGGCATTGTCACCAGCGCGTCCTTCGTCGAGAAGTTTGCGGAACATTTCGATTCCGGTGCAGATTGTTTTTTGAGTTGCTTTGAGACCGACGATTTCTATTTCTTCGTTGATCTTGACGATGCCTCTTTCGATTCTTCCTGTCACAACTGTTCCACGTCCAGAGATTGAGAAGACGTCTTCGATTGGCATTAGGAAAGGTTTGTCAACTGGGCGTTTTGGTTCTGGGATGAATTCATCAACTGCATCCATTAGAGCCTGCATTGAAGGTTCGCCTAATTCAGAAGTGTCGCCTTCAAGAGCTTTAAGAGCTGAACCTTTAACGATTGGGATAGTGTCACCAGGGAAACCATATTTTGAGAGAAGTTCGCGGACTTCCATTTCTACTAGGTCGAGAAGTTCTTTATCTTCAACTTGATCAACCTTGTTCAAGAAGACAACGATTGCAGGAACACCGACTTGTTTGGCAAGAAGAATATGTTCGCGAGTTTGAGGCATTGGACCGTCTGCAGCAGAAACTACGAGGATTGCACCATCCATTTGTGCAGCACCGGTGATCATGTTTTTAACATAGTCAGCGTGGCCTGGGCAGTCTACGTGGGCATAGTGTCTTTTAAGAGTTTCGTATTCCACGTGAGCGGTGTTGATTGTGATACCGCGTTCTTTTTCTTCCGGAGCAGCATCGATTTGATCGTATCCTTTTTTCTCAGCTAGGCCGCTTTTAGAAAGGTAGGTCGTGATAGCTGCGGTAAGAGTTGTTTTACCGTGATCAACGTGACCGATGGTTCCGATGTTGACGTGAGGCTTGGTGCGTTGGAAGGTTTGTTTGGTCATAAAATTATTTTTTTTACAAATTAATAAATTCTCTCCGAAGCAGATAGGTCAAGCATCGAAGCAGTGTCGAATTTTTAAAATTTAAGCTTATTTTCAAAGAGGAAGGCGCGGGAATTTATGAAGCAAGAAATAAAAAGCAAAGAGAAATTCTTTGCAAATATCAAGCGCATCAAACGCTACAAACGTTGCAAAAGTTTAGTGGGCTTGAGGTGTTTTTAGTTCGTAAATCGGGTTTTGGGTTTGGTGGATTTTGTGTGATGGATGGTGGTTACTTGATCGGATCTATGGGCATCAAGTGGTTTGACTGAGTATTTTTATGATGATCACTTTCAAGTTGTGAGCCTGCAAGCGTGTCCTATCCGAATGTTGGTAGCTCGAATATTGGCGGTGGATGGTTTTGATGTAAAAAAAGATCACAACCAAGTGAGAGTCGAAATGATGAAGAAAAATTTCTACTCTGAGTTGACAGAAAAATATTTTTTTGCCCAATAAAAAACCGGCTCACATTTTTTTGTGAGCCGGTTTTTTTGAAAAAATTCTCTCTTTCTAAAAGCTATTGGATCTGCGCTCTTACAGCTTTGGTGGCATCAACCATCAATTGCAGAGCGGCTTTAGTTTCTGGCCAGTCGCGAGTTTTTAATCCGCAATCAGGATTCACCCAGATTTGTTCTGGCTTTAAAACATCCAAAGCTTTTTTCAAAAGCGATTCCATTTCCTCTTGTTTTGGAACCCTCGGAGAGTGGATGTCATAAACTCCCGGTCCAATTTCATTTGGATATTTGAAATTAACGAAGGCGTTTAAAAGCTCCATTTGTGAGCGAGAAGTTTCGATTGAGATCACGTCTGCATCCATGTCAGCAATGGCTTTGATGATGTCGTTAAATTCTGAGTAGCACATGTGAGTGTGAATTTGTGTGTGATCCTCAACGCCAGAAGCCGTGATTCTGAAGGCTTCAACAGCCCATTTTAAATATTCATCCCATTTGCTTTTGCGAATTGGTAAGCCTTCGCGGAGTGCGGCTTCATCGATTTGGATGATTTTTATTCCAGCTTTTTCCAAGTCAGAAACTTCGTCGCGAATTGCAAAAGCAATTTGTAGAGCGGTGTCTTTGCGAGGCTGATCATCGCGAACGAAAGACCATTGCAAAATTGTGATCGGGCCAGTGAGCATCCCCTTCATAATTTTTTCCGTTTTGCTTTGTGCATATTTTGCCCATTCGACGGTCATTGGATTTGGACGGGAAATGTCTCCGAAAATTACCGGAGGTTTTACGCAGCGTGAGCCATAGCTTTGAACCCAGCCATTTTTGGTGAAGAAAAATCCTTCCAACTGTTCGCCGAAATATTCAACCATGTCGTTACGCTCAAACTCTCCATGGACCAAAACATCGAGCCCGATTTCTTCTTGGAAGCGAATGGTGCGAGTGGTTTCTTCTTGCAGAAATTTTTCATATTCGGCCGCAGAAATATTTCCGGCTTTGAAATCAGCGCGGAATTTTCTGACTTCTTTCGTTTGTGGAAAAGAGCCGATGGTTGTGGTTGGGAGTAGGGGTAGCTGAATGTAGTTTGACTGAATTTTTTTACGATCCGCAAATCCGCTTTTGCGATTCATCAAAGATTCGTTGATGGATGCGAGTCTGGCTTTTACGGCTTCATTGTGAATTCTTGGCGAAGTTTTTCTTGCAGAAATCGCCTTTTTATTTGCCTCGAGAAGTGATTTTACCTCAGCCTCTCTGCCATCCGCCGCTGTTGCGATGATTACAATTTCAGAAAGTTTTTGAGTTGCGAAAGCGAGCCAGGATTTTAATTCGGCATCGAGTTCGGTTTCTGAATTTAAATCGGTTGGAGTGTGGAGTAGAGAGCATGAAGGAGCGATCGTCACACGATTCGCACCTAATTTTGCCACCGCTTTTTTTGCGAGAGAAGTGGAATTCTCAAAATTATTGACCCAAATATTTCTGCCATCAATGAGGCCGAGAGATAAGGACTGGCTTGGCTTCACAAGATTCAACACTTGCTCGAACTGATCTAATCCGCGAACCAAATCAACATGAACTGAGTCAGTTTCTAAGCTGAAAGCAAGCGATGCATTATCGCCCAAGCTTTCAAAATAAGTTGCGAGATGAAGTTTGATTGGACCAGCAGCTTGTTTAATTTTTGGATAGGCCGACAAGTAGGATTTTATTGCCTCGGCAGAAAGATCGGTGATCAAAAATGGCTCATCAATTTGCACATTTTTAACTCCCAAATCTTGCAATTTTTTGAAAAGTTCGGAGTAAGAGACAAGAAGATTATCGAGCAAATCAAGTTTGTCGGAGCCATCAATTGACTTGCCAAGAAGCAAGAAGCTGACTGGTCCGAGCACAACTGGTCGAGTTTCAATTCCCAATCTTTTTGCTTCCAAAAATTCGTCGAAAATTTTTGTCGAAGAAATTTTGAATTGCTGATTTTTTCTAAATTCGCCGACGATGTAGTGATAGTTCGTGTCGAACCATTTCGTCATTTCCATTGCTGTGACATCGACACCATCGCGCTGTGCCCCGCGAGCCATCGCGAAATATAAATCCAAATCCACATTTCCGCCGGAAAAATTGAAACGCTCAGGGACCGCGCCAAACAAGGCTAAACAGTCGAGAGTTTGATCGTAAAATGAAAAATCGCTTGAGGGGATAAAATTAATTCCAGCAGCTTTTTGAGCTTGCCAATTTTTTGCTCGGATTACTGCCGCTTCTTTTTGCAAATCCAGCAAAGACAGATTTTTTTTCCAATATTTTTCGATAGCTTTTTTAAGTTCGCGATTAGCGCCAATTCTAGGGAATCCTAGGTTTGCAGTTTTTAACATAAGTTTTGATTTTGAAATTTGTGCAAGGCTTTGCGACGAAAATTAGGCAGGCTTGCCAAGAAAACTTTTTAGAAAATTTTTTCGATTAGTGAAAAAAATCCAACGATTGAACCAACGATGGCAGCGGTTTTGATGGTAAGTCTTAATTCTAATTCTTTCAAAGAATTGGCTAAATCTTTTTTTGTGACGAGATTATGATCGATATAATCTGTAAAAACTTCTACCTGTGCTTCAGCCTGTTTTTCTGTAAAACCAGCAGCCTTTAAGTGATGAAGAATTTTAATCGGATTATCGAAATATTTCGGCATTGTTGTAAATGTAGACATGTGGTGTTCCTAGGTTTTTATGGATGTTTTTGCTCAGTTTAAAAAGCGCGGCGGAAATTATTTTTGCTTTGCTTAAAAGCAAGGCGCAATTAGAACGCCAAAAAATTTCCTTCAAAAAAAATCTTAGAAATGACAATTCACAACACAGATCTCGTCATCATTGGCGCTGGTCCTGCTGGTTTATTTTCTGTCTTCGAATCTGGCATGTTGAAGATTAAATCGCATGTAATCGACACCTTGGAAATCATTGGCGGACAATGCTCTGCGCTATATCCAGAGAAGCCAATTTACGATATTCCTGCTCATCCAAAAGTTTTAGCGAGCGAATTAATTGAGCTGTTAGAAGCCCAAGCCGCGCCGTTTCATCCGACATATCATCTCAATCAAAGAGTCGAAAAAATTGACAAAAATTCCGACGGAAGTTTTTTAGTCACGACTTCAAAAAATACCAAAATTAGCTGCAAAGCGATCATCATTGCTGCTGGCTGCGGAGCCTTTGGTCCCAATCGTCCGCCGCTTGTTGGAATTGAAGAATTTGAAGGAAAATCCATTTTTTACGCAGTGCGTTCCAAAGCAGAATTTGCTGGAAAAAATATCGTGATTGCTGGAGGCGGTGATTCCGCGGTTGATTGGGCGATCAGCCTTTCCGCAATTGCTAAAAAAGTTTTTGTAGTTCATCGCCGCGACAAATTTCGCTGCGCTCCAGAAAGTGCGGATAAAATGAAAAAATTATCCGATTCTGGAAAAATTGAATTGGTAATTCCATTTCAACTTGATGGTCTTGAAGGCAGTGACGGAAAGCTTTCTCAAGTGTTGGTAAAAGATTTTGAGGGCAATGTAAAAAATCTTGAAGCGGATTATCTTCTGCCATTTTTTGGCTTGGCAATGGAGCTTGGACCGATCGCAAATTGGGGTTTAAATCTGCATAAAAATCACGTCGAAGTTGATGCTTCAACCATGCAAACTTCGGAAAAAGGAATTTACGCAATTGGCGATATCGCAACTTACAAAAACAAATTAAAATTAATTTTGACGGGATTTTCTGAAGCAGCATTAGCAGCGCACGACATCTACAAGATCATCTATCCGGACCAAGTTTTTCATTTTGAATATTCAACCTCGAAAGGGGTTTCATAAAAAACTTCATTGTCACCCTGAGCTTGTCGAAGGGTGATTCTGGTTTCGGGCTTGAATCATGCTTCGCAAGCTCAGTATGACGTTTAAGTAGCTCTAACAAATCTAAATTCATGTTTTCCAAACTCGAATTCCTAATCGCCTTCCGCTACCTCAAATCGAAACGCAAGGAAGGTTTTATTTCCGTCATCGCGATTTTTTCTTTTGTTGGGATTATGATTGGCGTGGCTACGCTCATTGTTGTGATGTCGGTGATGAATGGGTTTCGTTACGAATTGGTCAATCGCATTTTGGGAATTAATGCACATCTCACGATCTACAGCCATGCTCATCAAATCAATAATTACGAAAAAATTATCGACGAAATTAAAAAAATTTCCGGCGTAAAATTTGCTAATACTTTGGTTGAAAGTCAGGCGATGTTATCGTCTCCGAGCAAGAATTTGGGCGGGCTCATCAAGGGCATCAGGCTTGAAGATCTAAAAAATAAAAAACTAGTTTCAGAAAATATCACCGCAGGAAATATCGAAAAATTAGCAAATAAAAATTCGGTGATTATTGGCTCAGTTGTTGCTCAAAGCATGAATTTAAAAGTCGGCGATCCGGTAAAAATTATTTCCGCCGAAACTAATGAAACCATCATTGGCGCGATTCCGCGCATTAAAACTTACCAAGTTGTTGGGGTGTTCGACAGCGGAATGTACGAGTATGACTCGACGACAATTTTCATGAATTTTACGATGGCGCAAATTCATTTTCGTTTTCCAAATTCAGTTTCCGCGATTGAAATTTTTGCTGATGATGCCACGAAAATCGATGAAATAAAAATGCAGCTTTACGAAATTTTAGTGAAATATCCAAATCTTTATGCAACTGATTGGCAGCAGGCCAATGCAGGCTTCATCGATGCTTTAAAAGTTGAGAGCACCGTGATGTTTTTGATTCTAACCCTGATCATTTTAGTCGCCGCTTTCAACATAATTTCTAGCATGATCATGTTGGTGAATGACAAAAATAAAAACATCGCTCTCCTGCGCACCATTGGCATGAGCAAGGCTGCGGTGATGAGAATTTTTTTAATTTGCGGCTTTTCAATCGGGATGGTTGGAACTTTTTTAGGCCTTACAATCGGCGTGCTTTTTTCAACTAACATCAACAACATCAAGGGTTGGCTGGAATCGGCCACGGACACTGATCTATTTAATCCGACGATTTACTTCCTCTCAACTTTGCCGTCAAAAATTTTTATTTCGGATGTGATTTTGATCATATCGATGGCGCTAATTTTATCTTTTTTAGCAACGCTTTACCCAGCATATCGTGCCAGCAAATCTAACCCTGCGGAGATTTTGAGGTATGAATAATTAAAAAGTTAACACCAGCGACCCAGTGGTAGCGCGGCTTTCCAAATCTTTGTGAGCTTTAGCAACATCCTTGAAAGCGTAATTTGTGATTTGCGGTTTCAGGATTCTTTTTTCAACCGCGGCAAAAACTTCATTGGCTGAAAGATTGAGTTCGATGCGATTTGCTTTGTAGAGCGCCATAGTCGGGCGAGTGATGTAAAGTGAATTGGCAACGAGGCGATTCAAATCAAGTTTTTCTGGAACTCCGGAAGATTCTCCGAAGCTTACGCACATGCCCATCGGCCACAAACATTCCAGAGATTTTTCCAGCGTATCTTTTCCCACCCCGTCATAAACCAATCCTACCCCCTTGTTGTCGGTGATTTTTCCGACCGCCTGAACGAGATTTTGAGTGCTGTAATTGAACACGTGTTCGCAGCCGCTTGCTTTCGCAACGGAGAATTTTTGGTCAGATCCAACAGCTCCGATAACTTCCAAACCAAGATGGCTTGCCCATTGGCAAAGCAAGTGTCCAACCCCTCCAGCGGCAGCATGAACCAAAATTGTTTTGGCTCTTTTGGCGATGTAAACGCGATGAAGTAATGCGTGAACCATCAGGCCTTTGAACAAGGTTCCGGCAACTTGCGAGTCGGTTAAGGTCGCTGGTGGAATCACGAGAAAATTTTGATCCACAGCCTTTTTTTCAGCATAGGATCCAAGTCCGCCAGTGGCGTAAGCAACGCGTTCTCCAACTTTGAAATTTGTAACTGCGGATCCGACTGATTCGATTACTCCGCAAGCTTCCATCCCAAGGATTGCGGGCATGGTGGAGGTGTGATATTGGCCTCGTCTGAAAGCGACGTCGAAAAAATTTATTCCGATCGCGCTGTGCTTGACGATCACCTCATCTTTTTTTGGCTTTGGATCTTCAACTTTTTCAATTTTTAAATGGCCAACATCACCGGTTTTGTGCAGAATAATTGCTTGCATGTTTTTGAAAATTTAAAAAATTATTTTACCGAAAAAAATTTATTAATTTCATTTTACACCAGAAGCAAATGCAACACCAAAATTTATTCGTTTTCGATATTGAAACAGTTCCAGATTTAAGAGCGGCGAAAACTTTATTATCGCTGCCAGATGCCTCAAATAAAGAGCTGAGAGATGGGTTGATTCAATATCATCTCAACATCACAGATCAAAAAAATTCTTTTTTGCGTCAGCCTTTTCATCAGGTAATTGCGATTAGTTTTCTTGAAGCGGAAATCACTCGTGATTTTGACGGGAAGGAATTTTATCGAATCGTGGATATTCGATCAGGCGGTGATTTATCTGCATCGGAAGATGATTTGGTGAAGGGATTTTTTTCGCATCTCAAAAAAAATATTTCGCGTTTAGTAAGTTTTAACGGCAAGAATTTTGATCTTCCGGTTTTAAAATATGCCGCGATGAAACACGAAGTTGAAGCTTCTTGGCTCTACAAATTGGGCGATAAATGGAACAATTACAATCAGCGCTACAGCCTTGACTGGCACTGTGATTTGGCGGATGCATTTTCTGATTTTGGAGCTTCGGCGCGAGTGAAAATGAACGAACTTTGTGCTGCGTTTGGATTGCCTGGGAAGCTCGGAATAGATGGATCGCAAGTGATGGGAATGTTCGATCAGGGGCGCTTGCAAGAAATTCGAGATTATTGCGAAACCGATGTGCTTAACACCTATTTGCTTTATTTGGTTTATCAGCACCACAGCGGCTCGATGTCGCGTGATTCTTTTGCAAAATGTAAAAAAGATTTGCGGGAATTTTTAGAAAAAAAATCTGCAGAGAAAAAACATTTTGGGGAATTTTTGCGGGAGTGGAAGTAAGAATTCGTAACCTTGCGTTGCGAGGCTGAAAATGGCCGTTTAGGCTATTTTTCCATTGCCCAAACCATAATCGCTTTTTGCACATGCAGACGATTTTCTGCCTCGTCAAACACCACAGATTTTTTGGAATCGATTACATCAGCAGAAACTTCAAATCCACGATATGCAGGCAAGCAATGAGTAAAAATTGCAGATTTTTTTGCTAGCTTCATTAAAGACGAATTGACCTGATAAGGCGTTAAAATATTCAATTTTTTTTGCTTCAAGGCATCGCTTTTTTCTGCAACATCTCCCATCGAAAACCAAGTGTCCGAGATCAACACATCAGCATCTTTCGCAGCTTTTTTCGCATCAGAAAAATAAGAAATTTTTGCACCATTTTTTACCGCTTTTTTTATCTCAATATTGCAGAAATCAATTTCTTCTGGCGTGGAAATTGCCAGTTCGTAATCAAAGGCTTTAGCGGCGTGGATGTAAGAATTAAGCACGTTATTCTGATCGCCAAACCAAGCTAATTTTTTTCCAGAAATTTTGCCTAAATGTTCTTCGATTGTGAGTATGCTGGCTAAAATTTGGCAGGGATGAGAAAAGTCGGAAAGGGCGTTAATCACTGGCACTGAGGCGTGTTTCGCTAGTTCCAAAATTGTTTGATGCAAATTTGAGCGGATCATAATTCCGTCAACAAAACGTGACAAAACTTTTGCAGTATCTTCGACAGATTCACCTTTGCCGAGTTGCATATCGGATCTATTCATCACGATCGCATGGCCGCCGAGCTGGTTAATTCCAACCTCGAATGACACTCGAGTTCTGGTGGAATTTTTTTCAAAAATCATCGCCAAGTTTTTTTGTGGCAAAAGTTTCGCTTGTTTCGCAAAGTTTTTTTCTTTTTTTAATTTTTTTGCGAGAGCTAAAATTTCATGCAAATCCTTTGCGGGAATTTTATTTAGATCGACGAAATGCTTGGTCATTTTTGAAATTGCAAAATTGAGGAAAGCGCGCCAACGTAGGAACGAAGTTACATTTGTCAAGATTCAAAATCCCCTTACTCAATGTCTAAAAAAATTTTTATAACCAGTGGTGGAACTGGCGGTCACATCATTCCAGCGCGTTGTTTGGCGGAATATCTGTCGAAAGAAAATCGTGAAATTATTTTTTTTGGCGATGCCAAGCTTGCTAGCTACATCGGGGCTGGAGACGCGTTTAGGTCTGTAATCATCAGCTCTTCGCAGCTTAAAAAATCCCCAATTTTTTTGATGAAAGCGGCGATAAAAATTAGTTTTGGAATTTTGCAATCACTGTATTTTTTCCTCACAATTCGTCCGAAATATTTGATCGCATTTGGAGGTTACGCAACCTTCCCATTGTTAATCGCGGCAGTCATCTCAAAAACAGAAATTATTCTTCACGAGCAAAATTCTCACCTAGGAAAAGTTAACAGAATTTTTGCAAAATACGCGAAAAAAATTGCGCTTTCTTTTCCAGAAACATCGGGAATGTCTGCAGAATTTTTGAGCAAAACTATTTTTGTCGGCAATCCAGTTCGTGAAGAAATTTTGGAGCTAAACAAACTTCCTTACTCCTTGCCAGATCTGAATTCAAAGCCAGAAAGCAAAGAAGAAAAATCGGATAATAAAATGGGATATGATGTGCTTTTAAAGTCAGATTTTTATGCGCAAAAAACGGAAGAGACGCAAAATCTTTTTAACATTTTGGTGATTGGTGGATCTGGTGGGGCGAAAATTTTTAGCGAAATTTTACCGAAAGCTTTTTTTAATTTGAGTGATGGTTTTAAAGAGCATATTCGCATTACGCAGCAATGCCGTAAAGACTTGGTGCAAGCCACTTTCGAGCAATATAAATCTTTCAACATCAACATCATAATCGACAGTTTTTTTGAAAATATGCCGGAGCTGATAAGGGAGTCGCACCTTGTAATTGCTCGTTCCGGATCATCTTCGATCTTCGAATTCTGTGCGGCAAAAAGACCGATGATTTTAATTCCATTCGCGCAAGCAGCTGATGATCATCAATTAAAAAATGCACGATACCTTGAGCAGCATGGTGCGGCGATCGTGATCACGGAGAAAGAATTTACGATTAATCGAATTAACGAAGTGCTAAAAAATTTAATTGATAGTCAGATGATCTTGCAGAAAATGTCGGAAAATGCTGGAGCTTTAGCGGTGCTTGATGCGACAAAAAAATTCTCCCTTTTGATCACGGAATAATTTTATAAAATAATGCTTGATACATTTTTCGACACACCGCTTGAAGCTAATAAAGTCACCGGCTCAGTCACGCCAGAAAGTGCGATGATTGGTCAAATTTTGCGTGAAAAAAGATATGAATTGAAGATCGAAATTTCCGCTGTCAGCACTTATTTGAAAGTAAAAAATCACGATGTTGAGGGAATTGAAAATGGTGATCTAAGCATGATTACCAAGCATTTATACCTGCCGGGATTGATCAGTGCTTATGCAAGATTTTTGAAAGTCGATAAAAAAATTATTGATGAAAAAATTAAACTTTTGCCGATCAAATCCAATGTTGAAAATAAAAAACATCAGTTGCTCAATATTGGTGAGAACCCAGATCTGACACCATCTAAAGAGGCATGTTTCAATGTTTTGATGATATCGATTTTATTATTTTTGGCGCTCCTTTCCATCTACAATTCCTTCGAAAATAAAAGTGATCTGTTAACCAATCAAAATCTGATTTTAGAGTTAGAAAAAACCAATTCCTAAATGCCAGATACAAAGACAGCAGCTACAGAATACGAGGCTGAAGAGCCAAAAACTTTCTATCAGTACCTTCTTAAATCCGAGGGCGCGAGGATTGGGTTTGTGGTATTTTCGGTAATTTTTTTGCTGTTTTTTTGTACGCCATTTTTGCTTAACAACACTGCTTTAAAATTTCAGCTAGAGCAAAAAATTAGTCAGATTTCCGGAGCGAATGTTTCAATTCATGGAAATCTGAAAGTTGCCTTTCTTCCTTCTCCTACAATCACCGCCACAGATGTTTTGTTGCAAAATTACAGAATTAAAAAATCTGAAAATGAAGCTGATGAAGTTTATAATTTATACGCAAAGTCAGTAGAAATTAAGCTGGTTACGTTCAAATTTTCTGACTCACAATTTGCCAGAAAAATAATTTTTACCGATGCGATTTTGGAAAAATATAACAGTGCCGAATTGGCGGTTGATCGCAAAGATAAGTTCACAGAAGTCACGGGTGAATTTGCAAAAAAAAGTTCCGCCGCGGAAGATAAAAAACCGGATTCTGGAATCAGCGCTAAATTATTTTCTGTTTCAGATCTCAGTGAAGAATCTGACATTCCCAGCATTTCAATCATCAATGGCGAAGCCATAATCTACGATAATCTGGAGCGCAAAACAGAAATAAAAGAAATCAATTCTGAAACAAAAATTAGCGCAGATAAAATTTCTTCAATCGGCAGTTTTAGCAGTGAAGATGTTGCCAGTAATTTTAAACTTTCAGCTGATTTAAAATCGCAATCAAACTCATCATTCGAAATGAATTCTTCGGTGATGAATTTGCGAATAGATGGGATTTTTTCTGGAGAAAATCGCGGAATTTTTGGAAGTGATTTTAAAGGAAAAATTGAAGCAGAAATTTTCAACTTAAAATCTTTTTATAAAAGTTACATTGGTGGAAATAGTGTCATTTCCAACAAATTGAAATATAGCACCGACCCAATAAAATTCAGCGCTGACATCGATAGCCAATCCAAAGAAATTGCGCTGCAAAATCTTTTGATTAATTCCAGTTTGATTGGTGGCAAAGGCGATGTGGAGTTAAATTTCGCCAATAAAATTCCTCTGATCGATATCAATCTTGACCTAGAAAATCTTGATTTGGACGGAATTTGGTCAGGAGATTCTGTTTCAATTCCAATCTCGGAAAAAAGTGAAATTTCAGAACCTGATTGTGTTGATGAGTTAGTCGAAACCGTTCCCACTGAAGCTGCGCCCGCTGGTGAAAAAGATGGTGAAAAAAGTGTAATAATCGCAACTGGTGATCAAGAAAAAAGCGAAGAAGAAAAGGCAAAAGAAGCAGCCGAAGCAGAGTCGAAAAAAATCGAGCCGATCAATTTTAACTTCACCCAAAAAATAAAAGATTTTGATCTCACCGCAGAAATAAAAATAAAAAATACGAAATATTTGGAAGGTGAAATCAAGGATGTCGATCTTTATTTGACGGTCTCAAAAGAGGGCGAGATTCTAGTTTTTCCGATGATTTTTAGAATACCGGGAGAAGGAGCATTTCGCGTTAATGGCGTGCTGGACAACACTGCAGAGCAGCCGAAATTTGTCGGTAAATTTGATGCTAGCGGCAAAAGTTTGAAGGATGTTTTGAAGTGGTTAAAAATCGAATCGCAAAATTTGAAGTTCGATAGTTTGAAGGATTACGTGCTTTATTCCGACATTTTGTTGTCACCAAATAAAACAATTTTCGACAGTTTTTATCTCAATTTAAACAACAACCAAAGCGAATTTCTTGGTGAAATTCACATCGATAACAGCGACAAAACTCCGGACATCACCAGCAAATTTCAGGTCAGTAATTTCAAGATTGATGATTATTTTTTAACCTCGGGGCAAAACGCCTATCTCTCTCCGGGATCGCTGCTAAAAAAACTTTTATGGCTCAACGATATTTCCTCGAATAACAATTTGGAAATCACCTTCGACAAGCTGATTTACAAGGAGGAGGAGTTCGTCGATCAATCCGCAAAATTAAAATTCGGACCGGGTTATTTTGAGGTTAATGACCTAAAATTTAACTCAGATGAAACCAATCTTTCGGCAAATTTATCGATCGATATCAGCGATAAAAATCCGAAATTCGACATGAAAATTTCTGCAAATAAGTTGCATTACAACGCAGCGCAGAAAGCTCAGCCACAAGAGGATAAGCCAGATTCTGAAAAAGTCGAAGTGGTTGCAGAAAAATCAAAACAGAGAAATTTTTTCGATCAGTTTTTTGCCCTTCCTTCGCTAGAAAATTTTCACGGAAATGTCAGTTTAAAGTTTGATGATTTGATGATTGACGGTGTCGCGATCACAGATTTTAACATGTTTGGAAAAATAAAAGATGGCAGTCTCGATAACTCAGAACTCACATGTAAATTATACGGAGGAGCCTTGTCCTACAAAGGTTCGATTGGCATCAAAAATAACAAAACCATCAACGGAAATTTATCTTTCAACAATGCTTTGCTGCAGCCGCTATTGTCAGATTTGGTTGGAATCGAAAAAGTTAGTGGCATTGCAAACATCTCGATGAGCGTCACCTCTTCAGCTGATAGCAAAGAAGATTTTGCAAAAAATTTAAGCAGCGAAATAAAATTTAGCGCCAACATGCCAACCGTTACAGGATATGGTTTGAGCGACTTAGTAAGAAAAATGTTTGCTGTGCAAACTTATCGCAGCGATCTAGCAGAGCCGGAAAAAATTCTGATTAATTCTGCGAGCCAAACAATTTTTAAACAGGCTAGTGGCACGATTCAGATTGGAGATGGAAAGGGCGAGGGAAGGGTGCGTATCAACGTTTCAGCGCCAGCGATTAATGGAATTTTATCCGGAAAAATAAATCTCGCAAACAACACGAGCGATGTTTTATTCAACGCGATTTTTTTAACTGGAAGCCGTCAGAAACAAACGCCGATCAATATCGCGACTAGTCTGAAAGGTGCCATAAACGATCTTTCTCAGAGCACAAATTCTGATCAGGTGAGGCAATATCTTGGTTTGCCGAAGCTTCAACCAGTTGCAGAAATGAGTGTTCCAATTGATGCGAATCCTACGACTACGCTAGAAGACGCGACTTCAACCGTCACAACTCCTCCAGAAAAAACTGTGGAAAATCCAACTCCAGAAACTCAGCCAGTGCAAGCTCCACAGGGGCAGCCAACTGCGCAACCACCAACTCAATGAAACGATTTTTACAAAAGAAATCCCAAGAAAAAATTATCTGCCTAACTGCCTACACCTTTCCGATGGCAAAAATTTTGGATGAATTTTGCGATATTATTTTGGTTGGCGATTCCCTTGGAATGACGATTTATGGCATGCCCGACACTGTCGATGTAACTTTGGAAATGATGATTAATCACGGAAAAGCTGTGACGAAAGCCAGAAAAAAATCTTTTGTCGTGGTTGATTTGCCTTTTGGAACTTACGAAAAATCTTGCGAGCAAGCTTTAGAATCAGCGCAGAAAGTAATTTTTGAAACTGGCTGTGACGCCATTAAAATCGAGACTTCGCGCGATTTAGTTCCGACGGTAAAATTTCTAACCGAAAATAAAATTAACGTGATGGGGCATGTTGGTTTGATGCCGCAATCTGTCAGAAAAATTGGTGGCTATCGCTATCAAGGTCGCGATGAAAAATCAGCGAAAGAAATTTTAGAAACTGCAAAATTGGTGGAAAAAGCCGGAGCATTTTCTTTGGTGATCGAAGCAGTTCCGGCAGAGCTTGCGACAAAAATTACGCAAGAAATCTCAATCCCAACAATTGGCATCGGAGCTTCTGCGGAGTGCGACGGACAGGTTTTGGTAATCGATGATTTGCTGGGATTAAACCAAGAATTCAAACCACGATTCGTAAAATATTACGCTGATTTGGCGGGAGAAATTTCCACAGCGGTAAAAAATTTTTCCGCCGAGGTGAAGTCAAAAAAATTCCCCGCAAAAGAAAATTTAGTTTAGAAAATTTACTTTTGAGCTAAAAAATAAAGTTAATGATTATCTTAATTTACTTTTTTAGCATAAAATAAATTATAAATTTTCTTATTTTACTTTCATGCAAAACACCAATATCACGCAATTCCAAGCCGGAAGCGTTCGTAAGGCTTATAAATACAGTTATTTTCTTCCTAACCAAATCAACGGCCAGCGTTTTGTAATCAATGACGACAAGCTGCAATCAAAGCTCGAAAAAGTTATATTCAAACTTGGGGAGTTGAATTCTTTTGCCCGTTTCATTCCCGATTTAAATCTCTTCATCAAATCCTATGTGATGAAGGAGTCGTTGACCTCAAGTCGTATCGAAGGCACGCAAACCAACATCCAAGAGGCATTTTCTGACGAGCTGGATTTGAATCCCGAACATCGTGATGATTGGAATGAAGTGAATAGTTACGTTGAAGCGATGAATTACGCTTTGAAGCGCCTCAATAAATTACCGCTTTCCAGTCGCTTAATCAAAGAAGTTCACAAAAGGTTACTCTCGAATAATCGTGGCAAAAACAAAAATCCTGGTGAATTCAGGCGCAGTCAAAATTGGATCGGAGGTAAAACAATCCAACATGCCAGCTTCATTCCGCCAAGCAACGAGCATGTTGACGAGCTAATGTCAGATTTGGAAAAATTTCTGCATAATGACAAAACTTGTGCTTCGCATCTGATAAAAATCGCCATAGCCCACTATCAATTCGAAACCATTCACCCTTTTTTGGATGGCAATGGGAGAGTCGGGAGGATGTTGATTACGCTTTATCTAATCGAGGCTGGGTTACTTGAAAAACCGCTGCTTTATCTCTCGGATTTTTTTGAAAAAAACCGCCATTTTTATTTTGATAAACTCACTACTACTCGTACAAAAAATGACCTTTCGGGATGGATAAATTTCTTTTTACAAGCACTTGAAAAAACTGCGGAAAGCGCGGTCAGAACACTGCAAGATGTCATAATTCTGCGTAACAAAATCATTGCTAAGAAAATTCCAAATCTAGGAAGGAGGGCGAAAGTGGCGCAAGAATTTTTGGATATTTTGTTTTCTCATCCAGTCATGTCTGTCGCTTCAGCGCAACGACACCTAAAACTTTCGTCC
Organism: uncultured Alphaproteobacteria bacterium; assembly: GCA_903849835.1. Lineage (GTDB taxonomy): Bacteria > Pseudomonadota > Alphaproteobacteria > Rickettsiales > UBA1997 > UBA2645. The sequence continues at coordinate 9,488 of CAINKA010000167.1, read as the reverse complement.
AAAGCGATTCATGATTTGTTCAACGAATTTGTTCGAGTGAAAATTCTTGCTGAGACCACGGGGCAGAAGCGTAACCGGCTTTTTGTTTTTAGAGATTATCTAAAAATTTTGGAGAGATAATCGGTAAAAAAATTTTCAAAAAGAATTTGGTTTAGACCGCGGCGCCGCGACAGCAATAAGTTGACAGTTAGTTTTTGGTTCATACTTTGCGCCCTCTTTTTTCCCCACCCCCACTTCATTTTCACAAAAAATTTACAATGACAGACTTCAGAAACGTTGCCATTATTGCTCACGTTGACCATGGCAAAACTACATTGATCGATGCGATGTTGCATCAGAGCGGAACTTTTCGCGCTAACCAACAAGTCGCGGTTCGGGTGATGGATTCCAATGATTTGGAAAAAGAACGAGGAATTACGATTCTCGCAAAATGCACTTCGATCGTTTGGCAAGATCACAAAATCAACGTCATCGACACTCCCGGACACGCTGATTTCGGTGGCGAAGTTGAGCGCGTGCTCTCAATGGCTGACAGCACTTTGCTTCTCGTTGACTCTGCTGAAGGTGTGATGCCGCAAACTAAATTTGTGCTTTCGAAGGCCTTGGCTCTTGGCCTTAAACCGATCGTCATCATCAATAAAATCGATCGCTCTGATGCTCGTCCAGATGAAGTTCTAAACGAAATTTTTGATCTTTTCGTGTCGCTAAATGCCAATGAACAACAACTCGATTTTCCCGTGCTTTATGCCGTGGGTCGCGATGGTTGGTGCGTCGCCGACATGGAAAAAGACGAGCGCAAAGATCTTTCTCCGCTTTTCGATCTTATCCTCAAACATGTTCAGCCGCCAAAATTTGACGTCGATGCGCCATTCAAAATGCTCGCGACTTTACTCGATCGCAGCCCTTATTTCGGCCGCATGTTGACTGGCAGAATTTATTCCGGAAAAGCAAAAAATTTAATGAGCTTCAAGGCGATTAACTTGAAAGGTGAAGTTGTTGAACAAGGTCGTCTAACCAAACTCCACGTGTTTCGCGGTGTCGAAAAAATTCCGGTCGAAGAAGCGCAAGCTGGTGACATCGTTTCAATCGCTGGCTTGGAAAAAGCTTCAGTTGCCGACACGCTTTGCGATATTTCGGTTTTTGAGCCGATCAAATCTACACCGATCGATCCGCCAACAATGGCCATCACCATCAGTGTGAATGACTCACCTCTTGCTGGTCTCGAAGGCACGAAAGTTACTTCGCGCATGATCCGCGATCGTCTCTTCGCTGAAAACGAAACTAACGTCGCAATCAAAGTCAAAGAATCCGAAGCCAAAGATGCTTACGAAGTGGGTGGACGCGGAGAATTACAACTGGGCGTGCTCATCGAAAATATGCGCCGCGAAGGTTTTGAGCTTTCAGTCTCAAGGCCGCGCGTGCTTTTCAAAAAAGATGTTAATGGCGATATTCTCGAGCCAGTCGAAGAAGTTGTGGTTGACGTTGATGACGCTTTTTCCGGCGTCGTCGTCGAAAAACTTTCTTCACGCAAAGGCGAAATGATTGAGATGAAACCATCTTCAGGCGGCAAAACTAGATTGGTGTTCTACGTGCCGTCACGCGGCCTCATCGGCTATCAAAGCGAGTTCCTAACTGCGACAAAAGGTTCGGGAGTTTTGAACAGAATTTTCCACGCTTACGTGCCATACAAAGGCGAAATCGGTTTCAAGAAAAACGGCGCCTTGATCGCAACTGATGCCGGCGAAGCAGTAGCCTTCGCGCTTTGGAACCTACAAGAACGCGGTGTCATGTTCATCAAACCGCAGCAAAAAGTTTATTCCGGAATGGTGATCGGCGAAAATGCCAAGCAAGGCGATTTGGAAGTGAATGTGTTGAAAGGCAAACAGCTGAGCAACGTTCGCGCCTCTGGAACTGACGAAGCGATTCGTTTGATTCCGCCGAGAGAATTAACGCTTGAAGACATGATCACCTACGTCGGCGATGATGAGCTGGTCGAAGTCACGCCAAAATCACTTCGTCTACGCAAAAAACTTTTAGACTCGAATGACCGCAAGAGAATGGGGCGTTCGAAGGAAGCGCGGTTTGATTTTGTGCAGTAGGGGCGAACCCTTGTGGTCGCCCGTTTTGCGTTCGGCCTTGTTGCGGGCTGGCACAAGGCCAGCCCCTACAAATTATTCATAATTTCCTCATGCGCCCCTCAAACCGATCCCCATCCCAGCTCCGCCAAGTCACCATCGAAACCAACGTCAATGCCTATGCCGAAGGTTCATGCCTCGTAAAATTCGGCAACACTCATGTTCTCTGCACCGCATCAGTCGAAGAAAAAGTTCCGCCATTTTTACGCAATAAAGGCACCGGTTGGATCAGCGCTGAATACAACATGCTAGCACGCTCAACTCACACTCGAAATTCTCGCGATCCGTCAAAACCAAATGGCCGTAACATCGAAATTCAGCGCCTCATCGGCCGCTCACTTCGTTCTGTAATCGACACCAGAAAATTAGGCGAACGCCAAATTACCATCGATTGCGATGTTCTCCAAGCTGACGGCGGCACGCGCTGCGCTTCAATCACCGGCGGTTACGTTGCACTCGCAATCGCCGTAAAAAAAATCCTCGGAAAAAATTTGGTGAAGTCTGACATCTTGACCGGCGCCGTCTGTGCAGTTTCCTGCGGAATTTTTAACGGCGAAGTAATCACAGATTTGGATTACGTCGAAGACAGCAAATGCGAAACCGATTGCAATTTCGTCATCAATAAAAATTTCGACCTAATCGAAATCCAAGGCACCGCAGAGCAGGGCGCGATGAGCTTCGCACAAGTTTCGCAAATGTACGAATTGGCGAAGAAGGCGGCGGCGGAAATTTTTGAGATTCAGCGGAAGGCGATTGAGGGGTAAAAAAATTGATGATATTTTTCTGAAGCACATCTCCCTTAAGTTCTTGTCGAAACCCAAGACACAAATTGAGTTTCGATCATTTTTTAGCCCAAAAAAACAACACCATGTCACAAGAAATTTCCCCTCCCAAAAATAAAATTGTTCTTTTTGAAAATAGTAAAATCCGCAGCGCTTGGCACAATGATGCGTGGTGGTTTTCGGTGATCGATGTTTGTGCGGTATTAACCGAAAGTTTGGATGCGGGAGCTTATTGGCGTAAGCTCAAACAGCGTCTTAAAGAGGAGGGAAGTCAGGTCGTGACAAATTGTCACGACCTGAAATTAGAAGCTGTTGATGGTAAAAATTATGCTACAGATTGTGCCAACACCGAAGGAATTTTTCGCATCATCCAATCAATCCCCTCCCCAAGAGCCGAGCCATTCAAACGTTGGTTAGCAAAAGTTGGTTACGAACGAATTCAAGAAATCGAAAATCCGGAATTAGCGCAAGATCGCATGAAGTGGCTTTATGAACAAAAAGGTTACCCCAAAGATTGGATCGACAAAAGATTGCGCGGAATCGCCATCAGACAAAATTTGACTGACGAATGGAAAGAGCGCGGAATTCACAGCGAAAATGATTTTGCAATTTTAACAGCTGACATCTCTCAAGCCACGTTCGGCATGGCTCCGTCCGAGTATAAAAAATTTAAAGGTCTGCAGAAGAAAAGTCAAAATCTGCGCGACCACATGACGGATTTTGAATTAATTTTCACGATGCTTGGCGAAAAAGTTACCACTGAAATTTCAGCGACGGAAAAGCCAGAAACCTTCAATAAAAATCGTCAAGTTGCTAAGCGTGGTGGTAAAGTTGCGGGTAGTGCGCGCAAAGCGACGGAGAAGGAATTAGGAAGGAGCGTGGTTTCTAAAAATAATTTTTTGGAAAAAGAAAAGAGAAAGAATTTAAGTAAAAAATAAAATTTTGTGACCGAAGCAAAAAAAAACCTCACCCACTTCACCAAACAAGAACTCGAGGCGGGTCTCGCCAACCTAGGCGAAAAGCCATTCCGCGCTAAGCAGATTTGGAATTGGATTTACGCTCGCGGCGTAAAATCCTTCGAAGAGATGACGAATATTTCGCAGGAAATGCGGCAAAAATTATCGGAAAATTTTTCACTTTCTCGTCCCGAAATTTCCAAAGATTTAACCTCGTTTGACGGCACGCGAAAATGGTTGGTGAAGTTTTTGGATGGTCGAGAAGTTGAGGTGGTTTACATTCCAGAAGAAACTCGCGGCACGCTCTGCATCTCGTCGCAAGTCGGTTGCACATTGGCTTGCAAATTCTGCCACACGGGCACGCAAACTTGGGTGCGCAATTTGGAATTTCACGAAATCATCGCGCAGATTTTACTCGCCAAAGATTTAATTTCTGACTGGGATAAAAAAACTCGGAAGCTGACCAACATAGTGTTCATGGGCATGGGCGAGCCTTTTTTCAATTACGAGAATGTCGCTAAAGCGGTGAAAATTTTGAATGATGCTGATGGCTTGGATTTGTCGGCGCGAAAAATTACGATCTCAACTTCGGGGCTTGTTCCAGAAATTTTACGCTGTTCAAAAGAGCTAAAAACAAATTTGGCAATTTCGCTTCACGCCACGAATGACGCGCTTCGAACTGACATCATGGCCATCAATAAAAAATATCCGCTCGCTGAACTTTTGGCCGCTTGCAAAATTTACAATCGCGAAAATCCGCAGCAGAAAATCACTTTCGAATATGTGATGCTTGCCGGCAAAAATGACCAAGAAATTCATGCGGAGGAATTGATCAAGCTCATCAAAAAATTTAACCTGAATGTAAAAATAAACCTAATTCCATTCAACCCGTGGAATGGCTGTGAATATGATCGCACAGCGCTTTTGCAAATCCAAAAATTCCAAAAAATTTTGAAAGATGCTGACTTAATTTCGCCGATTAGGAAGACGCGAGGGGATGATGTTTTGGCAGCTTGTGGGCAGTTGAAATCGGATTCGGAGAGGGAGAAAAAAACAAAGCCAAACTAAACTCAATGTCATGCTGATGCCAACCAGGTCATGCTGAGCCTGTCGAAGCAGGATTCGAGTTTCGGGGCCTAGAATCATGCTTCGACAGGCTCAGCATGACATTGAGGTTAACTCAACATGGCGCCGGGATTTTTTAAGAAAAAAAATCGCCAACTTTTTTGAAAAAATTCTCCGACTTCGGATTGCTCGCCTTATCCACCATCAGCTTATCCAGCTTCATCAACAATTCTCGCTCTTCTCCAGAAAGCTTCACCGGTGTTTCAATGTTGATTTTGATATACATGTCGCCCCTTCTGCCGCCTGAGTTGATGACGCTCATGCCTTTTGATTTTAAGCGCATTTGATCGCCACTTTGTGCACCTTCCGGAATTTGTAATTTTGCTTTCGTGCCATCGATTGTTGGAATTTCGATCGCGCCTCCAAGCGCTGCTGTCGTGAATCTGATCGGCATTTCAAAATGAATATCATCACCTTTGCGTGTAAAAAATTGGTGTTTGCGGATTGAAATGTAAACGTACAAATCTCCGGCCTGACCGCCGCGCGAGCCGGCTTCGCCTTCTCCAGCCAAACGAATTCGATTTCCCTCTTCGACTCCGGCAGGAATTTTTACCGATAAAGTTTTTTCTTTTTTAACTCGACCTTCACCACGACAAGTTTTGCATGGATTTTTTATGATTTGACCAGTGCCGGCGCAGGTTGTGCAAGTTCGTTCAACAATAAAAAATCCTTGCTGCGCGCGAACTTTTCCGTGGCCTTTGCAGGTGCCACAATCGCTGGAGCCTTCTCCGCCTTGAGATCCGCTGCCTTTGCAAATCTCGCAAGAACTTGGAATTGTGAATGTAATTTTTTCTACTGTGCCGCGAAAAGCTTCTTCGAGAGAAATTTCTAAATTGTAGCGAATGTCGGATCCGCGTTGTGCCGCACTTCTTTTTTTAGCTTGTCGATTGCCACCAAAATCGCCGAAAATATCGGAAAAATTGCTGAAGATGTCGTTGAAGTCAAAGCCGTCAAAGCCGTGTCCTTGTTGACCTCCATGCCCTCCGCCTTGAGCAAAAGCTTGATGGCCATATTGGTCGTAAGCGCCTTTTTTCTGATCATCTTTTAGAACTTCGTAGGCTTCAGTCGCTTCTTTGAATTTCGCTTCGGCTTCTTTATTTCCCGGATTGCGATCGGGGTGATATTGCATCGCCAATTTGCGATAGGCTTTTTTTATTTCGTCAGCTGAGGCATTTTTTGTGACGCCGAGAATTTCGTAGTAATCGCGTTTGCTCATAGTTGTAAGGCGTAAATCATTAGTCGTAAGGCGGTCTAGATAAGAATCCGGGACTGGTTTACAAGCCAGTTTTTTAATTTTCTAAACGCTTCGGCGCGGTGGGAAATTTTATCTTTTTCCTCTGCAAAAAGTTCGCCAAAAGTTTTTTTCATTCCGTTTTTGATGAAGATCGGATCATAGCCGAAGCCTTGATTCCCGCGAGCTGGGAAGGTTAGCGTTCCGTCAACTCTTCCTTCAAAAGAAATTTGAAAATTTGTTTTCGGATCAAAAATTGAGAGATTGCAAATGAAGTGAGCGCGAGGATTTTCCGAAATTTTTTCGGAGATTTTTTTAAAAGCTGCGGGGAAATTTTTTTCACCCTTCTCATCAATCGCAAAACGTGCCGAATGAATTCCTGGTGCGCCATTCATGGCTTCGATGCATAATCCGGAATCGTCAGCGAGAGAAACTAATTCTGTTTTTTCAGCGTAAAATTTTGCTTTGAGGAGAGAATTTTCGGCGAAAGTTTTTCCAGTTTCTTCCGGCTCTTCGAGGTTAAATTGGAATGTTGGAACTGATTCGATGCTGATGCTTTTGAGGAGAGATTCGATCTCGAAGAATTTACCTTTATTGTTGGTGGCGATGAGAAATTTTTTTGGGAGGGAGAATTTCATGAGGCTTGGTGTAGGGGCGGACCCATGCGTCCGCCCGTGTGCCGACACTTGGGTCGGCCACACAAATTACGCAGCAGCTTCCGCAACTACTTCTTTTTCTTTCGCTAATTTTTCCAAAGCTTTTTTCTTCAAACGAGTGCCTTTTGCCTTTGGTTTGAAATCAGGTTTGTATTTTTCAGCGCCTTTAACGCCGAGAGAGATCAAAAATTTTGCAACTTTTTCTGTTGGTTTTGCACCAACTGAAAGCCAATGTTCGATGCGTTCTTTATTGATGGTGACGCGATTTTCTTTATCGTCAGCAAGCAATGGGTTGTAAGTGCCAACCTTTTCAAGAAATTTAGAATCTCGTGGAGAAGTGTGGTTAGTGATTAAGATGCGATAGAAGGGCAAATTTTTTCTGCCGCCTCTGGAAAGACGAATTTTTAACATTTGTTTTAATTATTTTGAAAGTGACTGACGGTGAGGAGCGCGGCAAACTATGAAGCGAAAGTTTTTTTGCAAGTGCTTTTACAAAAGTTCGACACTGCATTTGTTCAACGTGCGAGAAGCTCGAGCGATTGGGTTAGTGAGGTAAAAATCGAAATCTTTAATCGCGATTTTTTGGTCGGTAAAATCACCTTTTAACTCGTCGGATTTTTTCCAAATCGCCGGAGAAACTTTTTCTAAATTTTTGAAAATTGGATGTTCGTTGAGCAACACTTTTCTGAGGCTGACAAGACTTTTAAATCCAAGATCGATGTGAAATTTTTCTGCGAGTTCCAAAATAATTTCAGCGTCTTCTTTTGCTTCTCCAAGCGTTGAAGAGGCGCAAACAGTGCTTTGCGGACGTCCTTCGAGATTGACGTAAATTGCATCTTTTTCGCTGTAAGCCGCTGCTGGCAAAATTATATCAGCAACATGCGCACCGCGATCGCCGTGACTTCCGATGTAAATCACGAAAGCATTTTTTAATTTTTCGAAATCGATTTCGTCGTCAACTCCGTGCAGAATTACGATTTTAATTTCGCCATTTTCAACTTTGTTTAAAATTTCTGGAACATTGGAAGAGCCGACGAAGCCAGTTTCTAAGCCATTTAGCAGGCCGGTTGATTTCGATAAAAAGTTGAAGCCATTCCAGTCTTCGCGAATCATGTTGAATTTTTCGGCGATTTTTTTGGCGTAAGTTAAAATTAAATCACCATCGATGCGGGCAAGCATGTCGTGGCCCAAGATGATCATCGGATTTTTAGAATTTTTTAGAATTTCAGCGAAATCTCCGCGGCCATCCAGAATTTCTTTGAGAGCTGAAACATCGTCGCCCAAATTTTTGTAAGCGTAGGTGAGGTCAGCACTTCCGCCAATCGCCGCCACTTTTAATTTTTTGCTCAAAAATCTTTTTCTGATTCTGGCGTTCAAAATTGGTGCGTCTTTGCGCGGATTTACGCCGATTAGCAAACAAGCATCAGCTGAATCAATGCCGGCGATTGCTGTGTTGAAGAGGTAAGAAGCGCGGTCATCGGCGCTTAATTTTTCGCCGCCCAGACGACAGTCAAAATTTTCGACGCCAAGTTTTTCGAGCAATTTTTTGAGTGCGAAAATTTCTTCGACGGCGGAGAGCTGCCCAGTCAAAGCCGCGATTTCATTGGCTTTGACTGATTTTATTTTTTTAACAATTTCGGCGTAGGCATCGTTAAAACTTGCCGCTTTTAATTTGCCACTTTGATTGATGTAAGCCTTGTCGAGACGTTGGTATTTCAAGCCGTCGCAGCAAAAACGTGTTTTGTCCGAGATCCATTCTTCGTTAATTTCTTCATTCAAGCGCGGCAAAATTCGCATCACTTCAACGCCGCGTGAATCAATGCGGATGTTGCTTCCGACCGCATCCATCACGTCGATGCTTTCAGTTTTTCGCAATTCCCAACTTCTGGCTTTGAAGGCGTAAGGCTTAGAGGTGAGGGCGCCGACTGGGCAGAGGTCGATGATATTTCCCGACAATTCTGATTTTAAATTTTGCTCGAGATAAGTGGCGATTTCCATGGTTTCGCCACGGCCGATTGCGCCGATTTCTACCGTTCCCGCAACATCTTCGATGAAGCGCACGCAGCGTGTGCAGTGGATGCAACGCGTCATTTGGGTCTTAATTAACGGCCCCATGTTTTTGTCTTTTACGGCGCGCTTATGTTCGTGATATTCGCTTTTGCCGGCTCCGTATTGGTAGGCCTGATCTTGCAAATCGCATTCTCCTCCTTGATCGCAAATTGGGCAATCGAGCGGATGGTTGGCGAGTAAAAATTCCATCACCCCTTCGCGCGCTTTTTTAACCATCGGCGTGTCGGTAAAAACTTGCATTCCTTCAACAACAGGCATGGCGCAAGAAGCCACTGGCTTTGGTGGGCCGCCGGCAACTTCAACCAAGCACATGCGACAATTTCCGGCGATGGCCAAACGCTCGTGGTAACAGAAGCGGGGGATCTCGACATCAGCAATTTCGCAGGCTTGGATGATGGTGATTCCATCTGGAACTTGGACGGATTTGCCGTTGATTGAGAGGGTGGGCATAAAAAATTTTATCAAAATTAAGAATTTTTCCCGTGAAAAATAAAAAAACTCGATGTCATGCTGAGCTTGTCGAAGCATGATTC
>CAINKA010000166.1 GCA_903849835.1 uncultured Alphaproteobacteria bacterium | reverse complement strand
GGTCTTCGTCCTTCACAAATCCAGTGTTTTACAGCTCAATTTTTGAGCCTTCGCGAGCGGGGGTTTTGTGAGGGAATTTTTTTCTAATGACGGATCTGGGTTTAATTTTAAAGAGAGAGACTTCCATCGTCTCCCGTAAATCACCCGTCATCGCTGGCGCGATGCCACCCTCTTTTTCAAAGAGGGTTTTTAACTCAGAATTACCTCAACAAACTTCCCATCTTGCGCAAACTCAATCTCTTCCGCGTTACAAACATTTTTCAAATCTTCGGAAATTTCTGACAAATCTTTTTCACAATTAACCACAATTTTTTTCACCGTGGTTTTCATCGAAAGGCTGCTGTCTGACTTAAACTTCCTCACCTCGAAAATCACGGCCAGCGCGGCTTCACCGATGTCGTGGAATTTTTGCCCGTCGACGCGTAGCGCGACAATTTTAGAAAAAATTTCATCTTTTGGCCAGTTTCCTCGCGCATTTATCGAGCCAGTTTTAGCGAATTCTTCGGCGAAAATTGTGGAGTAAATTTCGTCGGTGATGTGCGGGATGAATGGGGCGAAAAGTTTTAGGATTGTGTTGAGGCAGATTTCTAAAGTTAGGATTGCGCTCTGCTGTTTAGCCTCGATTTCTTTTTTTTGTGCATCGTTGAACTCAATGCCAGCAAGCTTTTCCGCCGCTAATCCGTAAGAACGCACTTTGCAAATTTCGAGATAATTATCGCAAAAATCTTTCCAGAAAAATTCTTCGATTGCTTCGCGCGCGCGGGCATATTCGAACTTTTCGAATTCGGCGGTGGCGCGTTTTAGGGTGAGTTGGAGTTTGCTGAGGATCCAGAGGTCGGCAGCTTCGGTAATCGAGTGGAGCGGGACGGGATTTGTAATCCCATCCTCACGTTCATGTCCTTGAGCTGAACATGCGGACGGGGTTTCAAACCCCGTCCGGCTTAAACTAAGAATCCCGAAATTCATCGAAGCAAACTTCGCCGCGTTGAAAAGTTTCGTGATCAACTTCTGCCCAATTTTAAAAACATCTTCACTGTAAGCCGTATCCGCCCCGAGATGCGAAGTCGATGCCCAATAGCGCACAATATCCGAACCTTTTTCTTCGATCAGTGCTGTTGGCGTCACAACATTTCCTTTCGACTTGCTCATTTTTGTTTTGTCCGCGGCCAAGCACCAGCCTGAGATCATCAGGTTTTTCCACGGCACGACATTTTGGTGGAGCGTCGATTTTACGAGCGTGTAAAATGCCCAAGTGCGAATGATTTCGTGAGCTTGCGGACGAAGGTCGGCAGGGAAAAGTTTTTCGTGACGCTGTTTGTCGAAAGAAATTTCGGCACTGATTCCGCGTGAAGAAAGTTGCGGGGAGACTGAGGAAGTCATCCAAGTGTCCATGATGTCGGTTTCTGGCGACACCTCTTCGCGACTGTATCCACGCGGCAAATCAACATTCGGATCGCAAGGAAGTTGATCCACTTCTGCGACTAAAATTTTTCCTTCTTCACCGACGCGCTTCGAATACCAAACCGGAAAAGCTACGCCGAAAAAGCGCTGACGAGAAATACACCAATCCCACGAAAGCCCATCAATCCACTGATCGATGCGCACTTTCATATATTCTGGATGCCAATTGCACTCAGCAGCTTTGGCTTTGAGGAGGTCTTTTTTATCGAGAATTTTTATGAACCATTGCGGCACGACGAGGATTTCGATCGGCACGCCTGAACGCTCGGCGCATTTAACTGCGCGGGTAATTTTTTCTTGCTTGAGGAGGAGGTTTTTTTCTTGAAGTTCAGCGAGAATTTTTTCTTTAAATTGCTTGTGCGGAACGCCTTCGATCTTGCCGTCTTTCTCGATGATCACCCGCAATTGCAGATTGTGTTTTTTCCACCAACGAATGTCAGTTTCATCGCCGAAAGTGCAGCACATCACCGCGCCGGTGCCTTTGTCGAGTTGAACTAAATCGTCAGGAATAATTTTTACTTTTACGCCGAAAAGTGGGGTGATGGCATTTTGTCCGTGGAATTTTTTGAAGCGTTCGTCTTCGGGATGAACCATCACCGCAACGCATGCTGGAAGCAGTTCTGGACGTGTCGTCATGATGATTATTTTTTCATCAGAACCATCAATTCCAAACTCAATTTCATTCATCACCCCCTCAACTTCCTTATCGATCAAGTCCGCTTGCGCTAGAGCCGTGCGGTCGGAGATATCCCAAAAAACTGGTTCGAATTTTTTTTCAACTAAATTTTTTTGGTAAAGGTCGACAAAAGAAGCCTGCGAAATTTTTTGCGATTCGGGGGAAATGGTTTGGTATTTCTGCTCCCAATCCACGGATAGCGCGACTTCGTTGAAGAGGGCTTCGAATTCTTTTTCAGCTTCATCAACAACTTCGCGGCATTTTTTTACGAAAGATCCGTGACCATTTTCATGTTCAAAAACTCCAGCTTTTTTGCCGATAATTTTTTCGACTAAGCGCTCGGTTGGAAGTCCATTGTCATCAAATCCCATCGGATAAAAAACATCTTTGCCGGACATTCTTTGGAAGCGTGCGACGAAATCTGCTTGGGTGTAGGAGAAAACGTGACCCATGTGGAGAAGACCGGAAACAGTGGGTGGAGGCGTATCGATGACGAAGGTTTGTTCCTTCGGCAAATCATTTTTCCAAGAGAAAATTTTTTGAGATTTCTCCCCTTGGCGCCAGTAATTTTGCCAAAATTTTTCGCGGGTTTTGGCGTCGTATTTCTCGGAAAGTTTTTGCATTTTAGAACTGTTATTTTTACCCAATGTCATGCTGAGCTTGTCGAAGCATAATTCTGGGCACCCTGCCTAGAAGCATGCTTCGACAGGCTCAGCATGACATTGAGAATTTATGACATTTGGAATTTTATTTGTCGTAGTGGTCGACCCATGTGTCGGCCCGCGTGCGCACGGGTGCACCCCTACATAATCTCGATCAAATCAATCAGATATTTTCCAACCACATGCAGATAAATTTTCCCATCAACCACGATCGGAGAGTGGGAAATTTTTTTGTTGATTGAGAAAGTTTGTTCGAGTTTTCCATCGAGAGGAGAAAGAATTAAAATTTCGCCACGAGAGCTTGAAACAAGCAGCTTATCGCCTGCCATCAAAACACCGTTATATAAAATTTTTGTGCTTGGTTTTTTTTCTTTTTTCAAATTCGGCAATTGTGAAATCCATTTTATGCCGCCAGTTTTTTTGTGAATTGCGAGCAATTTATTGTCGTTGTTGATGACGAATAAAAATCCTCCCGCTGCCCAGAAATCAACGATCCCAGCGATTTCTTTTTTCCACAAATAATTGCCGCTTTTAGCATCGATTGCCATCATGATGCCACCATTTCCGATTGAATAAATCACGCCATCCTTCGCCAGCGGAGTTGCATCAATGTCGTTCAAATAAAAATCGGAATTTGTTGCTTTGCTGACATTTAAATTTTGCGACCAAATTGCTTCTCCGGTTTTTCTTTTTACCGCATAAATTTCGCCCGAAGAATAGGAAACGATGATCAAATCTTTGTAAATTACTGGATCAGAAGCGCCAAAAATTGCGGTCGTGCGAACAATACCTGACTGCATCCACTGCAATTCTCCATCCTCTTTGTTGAAGGCATACAGTTTGTTGTCGTTAGTTGAGACATAAACCAATTCACCATCGCAAACTGGAGCTGATACGGGAATTGATGCCATATTTTTCGACCATAAAACCTTGCCATCAATTTCATTCACAGCTGCGATTTTATTGACTCCAGCGACAGCAAAAATTTTTCCATCGGAATATCCAATTTTTGGAGCGCGATAATTTTTTAAGAATTTTTTTTGAAAAACTTGCGACTTCCAGAGCTTCTTTTCTTTGCTCATGTCATATGCCACAAGCTCTGCAGCGGTGTCTAGAATAAAAACTTTTTTATCTTTGATGATTGGATAAAAAACAAAATGATCGACGGAATTTCCGGAATAAAATGACCAAAATCGTGAAGATTTTTTGAAAGAGAATTCGTGCGATTTTTTGAAAGAAAAAAATGAATTTTTTGGAGAGAAATTTTTAGAGAAATTTTCTACGCGCTGATTTTGAGAACTTCCTGAACCATCCCACAAATTATTTTTTTGCTGTTTTGGAAGTTTGATTTCTGTTTTTTCTAAAGCTGGATCAAGTTTGATGGGATCAATGGCAGCAAAGGCTGAAATCGCTTTTGTTTTGTCATATTCTGCGTCTTTATCGCAGGCAAAAAGGAGGAGAGATGCAAAAAAAATTAGTAAATATTTTTGCATCTGACGAGTCATATTATTTTTTTTCAATCGGAGAAAAACCTTTTGAGACAACAATTTTCATACCATCCGCAGCTCTTGTTTTCAAGGATTGTGAGACTTCGGGATTTTTTGCAATTGCATCAAAAATTTGGTAAGATTTTTCTAAATTATTTTTTTGTAATTCAAGCAAGGCGCGTTGCTCCGAAATGTAGTAACGCAAAGTTTTGCTGGAATTTTCTATTGCTTCGATGCGCGAATTTAATCCTTCTTTTTTAACTTCATTTACATCGGACATCCAAGTTTTAACCACCAGCAATCCAGCAAGATCACGGATGTAATCATCGCAAGATCTGCAAGAATGAACTTTTTGGTAAATTATTTCCGCTTCAGATTTATTTCCTTCTTCCAAAAAAAAAGCTGCGTAACGAATTGAGGCGAGAGACCAAACGCCACTCGGTGCAGATTTTGCATCATAAATTTTTTTCAGATTTTCTTTGGCTTTTTCTGTTTCACCAACTTGCTGATCGATCAAGGATTGATGCAAAATTCCAGAAAATTTTTCTTGCCGAGATTTTTGAAAAGAGTTGAAAGCAAGAAATCCAATGGTCGCAACCAGCGCTGCGATTGAAACGGTCAAAATAGTTTTTTTATTTTTACCAAAAAATCTGAACAGCCCATCCCTTTTAGCTTGAGCTCTGGCTTGATTAATCAGGTTAATCATTTCGTTATTTTCTGTCATAATTTTAGGAAATAATTTTTAGACAACAGTCGACCGTGTTTTTTAGAAGATAAGCAATTGTCATTGGACCAACGCCTCCCGGAACTGGCGTGATTGCTGAAGCGATTTTTTTTACTTCGTCAAAATCAACATCACCAACTAATTTTGATTTACCGTCGCTCGTTGTAATTCGGTTAATTCCAACATCAATCACCACCGCGCCTTTTTTTACCATGTCGGCCTTGATCAAGCTAGGAACGCCAGCGGCTGAGATGATTACATCGGATTGCAAACACTCGGCCTTTAAATCTTTTGTCGAACGATTTGCGATTGTGACGGTGCAACTTTCCAGCATGAGAAGTCTGGCGAGCGGACGTCCAACAATGTTTGAAGAACCAATCACTAAAGTTTTTAAACCAGCCAAATTTGCGCCTTTGACTGATTTTAAAAGATGAATGCAGCCGAGCGGCGTGCAGGGAATTAAAGCTCCGTCAACACCGTCAAGGTCACCGGTTGAGAGCTTGCCAACATTGACGACGTGAAAGCCGTCAACATCTTTGCGCGGGTCGATGGTGCGAATAATTTTTTTGGTATCGATATGTTTTGGCAAAGGCAATTGCACCAAAATTCCGTGGATTTTTTTGTCGTCATTGAGCTCAGTAATTTTTGTGACGAGATCAGATTCGGAAATATCTGCCGCGAGTTTCAACTGAATTGAATTCATCCCCACCGCATGAGCCGCTTTTTCTTTGTTGCTGACGTAAATTTCACTAGCCGCATCGTTGCCGACAAGAATCACCGCAAGGCTTGGCGTAACGTGAAAATTTTTTTTGATTTCTTCAACTTGAGCAAAAATTTCGAACTTCATTGAAGCGGCGATTTCTTTGCCGTTGATGGTTTGAGCGGTCATGAATTTTAGAATTTAAATTTTATCCGAGATGCAATTTTTGTTAAAAAAATAATTAAAAATATTTTTTTCGACCGATTCAGAATCGAGATTATTTTTTTTATACATGAATTTTTCGCTGCCGTAAATTCCATCGGATAATTTTTCCACCGCCATTTTTTTTAGACGGCAATTAATACCATTTTCAGCGATAATTTCGGCGATCATTGAACCGATGCCACCACTAGAGTAGTGCGATTCTAGAGTGATCACGTAATCGTGATTTTGTAATAAATCTTTAATTTCATCTAGCACTGGTTTTTCAAAAGTTGGAATTACTGCAAAAGTGATTTTGATATTTTTTTGCAGAAGATTTTTTACCGCAATTTCAGCCTCCGCACAAATCGCTCCGAGTGAAAATAAAATTACTTTTTCGCCATTTTGTATGATCTGCAATTGCTGCGGATTAAATTCTTTTTGCTGTTCTAGAATTTTTGTCGAACCCTTGCCAACCCTGTAAAATATTGGTCCTGCCGCTTGATAAGTTTTTTCTAAAGCTTGCGGAGTTTGTGTATCATTGCTCGGAGCAACATACATAAATTCGGGCTGGCTGCGCACCAAGGCAATGTCTTCAAGCAAGTGATGAGTTGAACCGAGAGTGCCATATTCAAAGCCGCAACCAATGCCGACAAAGCGCACCGGCAGTCGGTGAAAAACCGGACCATTTCTAACAAACTCAAACGGACGCAAAAGCACGAAGGGTGCGATCGAGTAAACGAAGGGAATAAAGCCGTCTTTAGCCAAGCCAGTCGCGAGTCCAATCATATTTTGTTCGGAGACGCCAACATTGTAAAAACGGTCAGGAAAATTTTTTGCGAATTCTTCGACAACAGAAAATCCTAAATCTGCCGTGAGCAGCACAATACGTTGATCCACCTTCGCTAGTTCAATTAATTTTTTTATGAATTCGTTACGCATTCAACTCCTGCAACGCTTGCTGATATTCTTGCTCATTCATTGATTTGTAATGCCACGGAATCGACCTCTCCATGAAGGAAACACCTTTGCCAGAAATCGTGCGAGCCACGACGAATGTTGGTTTGTTGGCTGAAAGATTTTTTAAAACTTTTCTGATTTCATCGTGATTATGTCCGTCAATTTCGTGAGTTGCGAAACCAAAATTTTGCATTTTTTTGGTGATGTCAGAAATGTTGATGACATTTTCAGTATAGCCCAGAGCCTGCTGCCCGTTGAGATCAAGCATGATGCAGAAATTATCCAACTTGTGATGCGCCGCAAATAAAATCGCTTCCCAAAAAGATCCTTCGTTCAATTCAGCATCGCTGATTAAGCAGAAAATTTTGCGAGAACTTTTTTGAATTTTTGCCGCCAGCGCTGAGCCAGTGGCGAAGGTTACGCCCTGCCCCAATGAGCCTGTGGTGAATTCAATTCCGAGAAAAAAATGTTTTGGATGAACTGCGATTCCGCTGCCATCTTGGCAATAGCTGGCAATTTGTTTTTCGGTTAAAAATCCTTTTAAAAAAAGCGCAGCGTAAAGCGCCAAAACGGCGTGGCCTTTTGATAAAATAAAACGATCTCTTTCGTGATTTTTTGGATCGTCGATGCGCAAAACATCTTGGTATAAAACACCGACGAGATCAGCAATCGAAAGGCTTGACCCAATATGCCCAACTCCAGCAAGTTTAGAGCTTTTAATAATTATTTTTCTGATTTCGTCGGAGAAATTCATGATTTTTTACCAGACCTTCCACGGCGCTTTTTGCTGCTGCCATAAATTTTCGAGATGGATTTTATCGCGCTGCGTATCCATGGCGTACCAGAAATCGTCATGCTTGAATGACATTAGCTGACCATCATGCGCCAAGTTGCGCAATGGCTCCTGCTCAAGAACCGCACCATCGCCATCCGGAATGTAATCAAAAATTTTGTTGGAAAAAACAAAAAATCCGCCGCTGACATAATGGCCATCGCCCGAAGGTTTTTCCTGAAATTTGTGAACGGTTTTATTGTCATCGCCAATTTCCAAAATGCCGAAACGGCCTGCTGGCTGCACTGCGGTGACAGTGGCAATTTTTTTGTGATTTTTGTGAAAAGCTGTGAGAGCAGTGATATCAACGTTTGAAACACCATCGCCATAAGTCAGACAAAAATTTTCTTCGCCGGCAAGATAATTTTTAACTTTTTTGAGACGCCCGCTAGTCATGGTTTCTTCGCCAGTTTCGACCAAAGTAACTTTCCAATTTTCGGCACTGCTATTGTGGATCACTTGGCCGTTATTGGCCAAATCGTAAGTAACGTCCGACATGTGACGGTAGTAATTCGCGAAATATTCCTTGATGACGTAACCTTTGTAGCCAAGGCAAACCACGAAATCATTGATGCCGTGAGCAGCATAAATTTTCATGATGTGCCATAAAATCGGCTTACCGCCAATTTCAACCATCGGTTTTGGACGAAGAGTTGTTTCTTCGCTGATCCTTGTGCCAAGCCCGCCGGCGAGTATTACTGCTTTCATTTTAAACCAAGTTTCATTGTTACGAAATATTTTTCTGCCGAAAAATAAGGATCGCTGATTATTTCTTTCCAAAAAACAACTTCGCCTTTTTGTTCTTTGCGAAGCGGAGTGCGGATAATCTCTTTGAACGAAAGATTATGATAAATTTTTAAAGCTGCCTCATTGTCACTAAAAACGCGCAAATAAATTGTTCTGATCCCGAGATCTTTTTTAGCAAAATCAATAATTGTCTGACATGCTTGCGTCATTAAACCTTTAGAGATTCCATCTACACCACGAATAATATTATCAAGCTCACAAGCTTGGTTATGGTAGTCAAATCTGAATAATCCGACATGTCCCATCAACTCACCTTGTTCATTTTTTACAAAAAATAAGATGCGGTCTTTTTGTTGAAGAAGCTGTTTATCTGTCCAGCTCTTAGTACCTTCGAATGTAACCTTGAATTGCGAAGGAAAGGCATGCTGATTTTTACTGCGCCATTTGGTTAATAACTCAATTTTATTATCATCGCTCAATATTGTAGAGGTAATGGGAACAAGCTTCGCACCACTATCATTGATTTTAATTTCCGAAGCATTCTCTGATTTATTTTGAGCAATTTTTTCTTCAATTTTTTCACGAAACTCAAGCCATCCGGAAATTTTCTTTTCTTTAGATTTTACACCAAAAATCTCACGAACATGACTGCAAATATAATCGACCTCCTCTTCAGTGCGATTATGCCCGCTCGGCAAATTTATACCGCGCAATCCAACGTGATAAGCATTTGGATTTTCTGCCTTTTTAAACATAGGGAAACAGCTGAGAGGATAAAAAATAGGTCGAGAATCAACCATTCTTTCCTTCAGTTTGCCAATGAATTCATCGCGCGTAAAACCACTTTTTTCTTCTAAAATAATCGAGCTCATCCAGTAGATATTTTTGGAACCGAATTTTTGAGCATTCAATGAGATTAAATCTGGCAAATCTCCGAGCCGCTCTTGATACCATTTAAAAATTTGAATTTTGCGTTCTACGATTTCTTCAACACGCTCAATTTGAGCGACACCAATGGCCGCCTGCACATTTGACATTTTGTATTTGTAGCCAATGTCAAGGTTGTAAAGAGCTTTTTTTGGATCGCGTCCTTGATCCCAATAAAATTTAAATTTTTCAGTAATTTCATCATTGTTGGAAACATAAATTCCACCTTCGCCAGTTACGATTGCTTTTGCGCCTTGAAAACTGAAAGCGCCGACATCCCCCAAACTCCCAGTTTTTTTACCCTGATAAATTGCACCAATCGACTGCGCAGCATCTTCGATGATAGCTAATTTATATTTTTTTGCCAAAGCCTGTAGTGGCTCCATATCACAAGGATGGCCGTAAATGTGAACTGGCATAATCGCTTTTGTTCTTGGAGTAATAAGCTTCTCTACTGACTTTGGGCACATAGTCCAAGATTCACGATCAACATCACAAAAAACTGGAGTAGCTCCAACATATTTTACAGCTGCCGCAGTGGCAATCCAAGTAATTTCCGGCACGATAATTTCATCCCCAGGACCATAGCCCAAAGCAATCATTGTCAAATGCATTGCACCCGTACAACTTGAAGTAGCACAGGCATGTTTAGTACCAACGTACTCAGCAAATTTAGTTTCAAATTTTTTTATGTAATCGGAATGATGTGCATTCCAACCGTTTTTAATGGCATCACTTCCGTATTCTAACTCCTTTTGCGTAATTGACGGACCAGCTGTCAGAATCATTTGGTTAACGATATCTTTCATAAAATTTTTTTAAAGTTTTGATAAAAATTCTCCGATCACTCCGTGCATGTGATCAATCATCTCCTGATTCAACCCATGATGACAAGCCAGCAAAGTGCCGCCGCGCATGATGTTGTCGGCATTTTCTAAACTTTGAGCTTTGCGCATTTCGAGATTTTTAAATCCAGGTTGGCGCGTGATATTGCCGGTGAAAACGACGCGGGTTTGGATGTTTCTTTTTTCTAAAAAGATTTGGAAATCTTTGCGTTCAAATGGCGCTGATTTTTTGACGATGATTGGGAAAGCTAGCCAGCCGGTGCGGCAGCCTTTTGTTTCTTGCGGCAGCGTGAAAAATTCTTCGTATTTTTTGAAAAAATTAATTTGCGCTTGGTAATTTTTGCGACGGGTTTCGATGTTATTTTCTAAATCTTTAAGTTGCTCCAATCCAAAAGCGGCGCCGATTTCAGAACCTTCCAAATTATAGCCAATGGTTTCGAAAACAAATTTCGCGTCGTAAGAAATTCCGTCGATATCGACATTAAAACGGTTCTCGATCGCTTCCGATTTTTCGTCGAAGATTGACGAACTGCGTCCCCAAGAACGCAAAAGTTTGGCGCGACGTAGATGCTCTTCATCATTGACACAAAGCGCTCCGCCATTGCCGGCGCAGTTGATGATGTGAGATCCGTAAAAACTGGTGATCGACATGTCTGACCAAGCGCCGCTTGATTTGCCGTGAAGTGTGGCGCCGAGAGTGTCAGCCGAATCTTCCAAAATTTTTAGATTATGTTTTTTGGCGATCGCCGAAATTTTATCCCATTCACAAATATTTCCAATCAGGTTTGGAGCCACGATGGCCACGGTTTTCGGCGAGATCATCGCTTCGATTTTTTCGGGATCGATGCAGTAATTCGCTTCGCCAACATCAACAAAAACTGGCACTAAATTATTCTTCACGATGCAGCCAACAGTTGTGGAAAAAGTAAGAGCTGGCGTGATCACTTCACTGCCAGCTTTAAATCCAAAAGATTCCATTCCGATGTAGAGCGCTGAGGATCCGGAATTGACGTAGAGACAATTTTTTTTCGCAAAAAGCGCCGCGATTTTTGTTTCAAATTCGCGCGCATATTTTCCCATTTGCGTGCCTTCTTTCAGGCATTTTACGACAGCATCGATTTCTTTTTGGCCGTAGACGGTTTTGGCGTAGGAGACTGAAATTTGATTTGTCATTTGTTGATTACGTTTAGAATTCACCCTAGTCCTCGTTGGCAACGGCAAGGACCAAATTTAACTACAGAACACACTGTCAGCGTGTGGGATTTAATCTTGGGTGTAGAAAT
>CAINKA010000165.1 GCA_903849835.1 uncultured Alphaproteobacteria bacterium | reverse complement strand
TGATTCAAGCCCGAGACTAGAATCACCCTTCGACAGGCTCAGGGTGACATTGGATGCGTTAGAGTGACATTGAGATTTGGGGTGGCGTTGAGAGCTTCACAACCGCTCTAAAATCCCAACAATTTCATCCTGCAATTCGTGAATGCCATAGCCTTTCAAGCTGCTCACAGCAAGGGTTTGGGGATAGGCTGCAGGAAATTTTTTAATTTCTTCTTCGATTTTTTGTCGCGCTTTTTCCAGCTCTTCTTTTTTTAATTTATCGATTTTTGTCAGCACGATTTGAAATGAAACCGCCAGCGCGTTAAAAATATTTATCGCCTCGCGATCCGTGTCTTTCAAGCCTTTTACCGGATCAATCAGTAAAAAAACCCGCTTCAAATTTGGTCGCTTGGTCAAATATTCAAAACTGGTTTTTTGCCAGTGTCCCGAATGTTTTTCACTCGCTTTCGCGAAACCGTATCCCGGCATGTCGACTAAAATAAATCCGTCTTCAAATCCAAAAATTTTGAAAAAATTTAACTGACGAGTTCGCCCCGGAGTAGTCGAAACAATCGCAACTTTTTTTCCAACCAGACCATTGATGAGGCTAGATTTCCCAACGTTCGACGCCCCGACAAAAGCAATTTCCGGAAAATGAAAAACTGGAATTTGGGAATAGTTGTGCGCACCAAAAAGAAATTCCGGATTGCCGTTGAAGATTTTTTTTGCTTCGAGTTTTTTCATTATTTTTTGAATAAATCTGAGTGAGTTCCTGTTCGCTCAAAAACAATTTCATCTTCAAGAATTCTGTAAATTAGCAGCCAGTCCGGCTCGATGTGACAATCTCTGCAGCCCACAAATTTGCCTTGCAATCCGTGATCTCTGTACGTTTCCGGTAAGTCAATTTCTCGCTCTAGTAATTCCATCGCTTCATTAAATTTACTCAGATTTTTTCCTCTTTTTTTTGTTAATTTTAGCTCTTTTTTGAACTTATTAGAGAATCTAATTTTCTTCATTTTGTGGAGTTGTTGGTTTTTAATAGTTGACGGTGATCAGAGGGGTTTTTCAGAGTAACACAAACACTAAAATCAAGACTTTCTCTTTTTAGTTTTAACTTTCTTTTCATCAGAAAGCAGCCATTTCATTGCGTCAGCAGAGTTGCTAAATGATTTTAGCTTGTCGTGATTCTTAATCGAATTCTCAATGACCGCAATCGTCTTTGCATTCATTTGATTTTTTGAAATCCGATTTTTTTTTGCAGTTTTTTCTTCGCCAAATCTCATCTCGATAGTCTCAATAATGAAATCTTTGATGCTCACATCGCTTAGAGTGGCATGGGCTTTGACCATGCGGTGCATGTGGGAAGGTAGATCGATTGTGAGCCTAGTATTGCTAATTTCTGTTTCTGCACGCGCCATTTTTTGCTCCGTAAATATGTTTTTAAAGAAATGTAGAAACCCACATTTCTGTGAATACTGAAAATTACAATTACTTCTTTTCCAAATATTCGATCATCTTTCCTGCAACATCAATGCCCGTCGCGCTTTCAATGCCTTCAAGGCCGGGGGAGGAATTTATTTCTAGGATTTTTGGGCCAGAATTTGAGCGCACCATGTCGACCCCGGCGATTTCTAATCCGATAATTTTTGCGGCTTTGATCGCGATTTCCCTTTCTTCATCAGTGATTTCAACTGCTCTGGCCGTAGCTCCAAGATGGATGTTGGCGCGGAATTCTCCTTCTTGGGCGATGCGCTCCATCGAGGCCACAACCTCGTTTCCGATCACGAAACATCTGATATCCTGACCCTTCGACTCTTTGATATATTGCTGTACTAGAATGTCGGCCTTGAGGCTGCGGAAGGCGTTAATCACACTCTCCGCAGCTTTGTTGGTTTCGGCCAAAACCACTCCGATTCCCTTTGTTCCTTCCAATAATTTCACCACCAATGGCGCGCCACCGACAAGATTGATTAGGTCTTTAGTTTTGTAAGATGAGTTGGCGAAAGAAGTGGTGGGAATTCCGAGGCCGTGTTGCGACAAAATTTGCAAAGTGTGGAGCTTGTCACGCGATTTAGTAATCGCTTCGGAACCGTTCAAACACTTGATCGCCAGCGCTTCGAATTGGCGGATAATTATTGATCCGTAAAATGTCATTACCGGTTTTATGCGGGGAATTACGCAGTCAATTTTTTCCAACTTTTTTCCTTCGTCGTGAAAAATTTCTGACTCATTTTCGGCAACTTTTATGTAACATCCTCCAACATTTACGAATTCAATTTCGTGACCACGAATCTTCGCCGCATCAATGATGCGTTGGTTAGAATAAAGATTTGGATTTGAAGCGAGTAAAATAATTTTCATAAATTTCTTGGATCGATTGTGGTTTTGGCGCCGCGGTAAATTTTTAGAATTTCTGTTTTTTTAACTTTGCCTTGGATGAAAGATTTCGAGGAATCGACGAGCATTTTTGCTTGCTTCACCGCATCACGTCCGAGCAGCATGCGGAAGGTCATGGAGTCACGATTGGCAAGGGTTAATTCGATTCTTATTTTTGTTTCACCGATGCGTAAATCGGATTTAATCACGAATCTTTTTTCTTTTTTTCCACTCGAATCCGACACCATTCTTTGGTCAATAACCCGTGCCACGCAAGAGCGCACCAAATGCTTATTTTTCTGCAGCGGATGGATGTCAAACTTCACATATTCGACATCTTCGATGAAAAAATTTTCGATGTTAAAAGCGTGAAGTGATGAGGTTTTTGCACCAGTGTCAATCTTGCCCTTAATCGCTGGCAAGCCAAGGCAATCAAGGTTAAACCACTCTTTCCATCCGATAATTTTTTTTGAATTCATCACGCTTGAGCTATCAATTTTGTCACCACTTCCAGATCTTCTTTTGTGTCGACGGAAAGCGGGTGGGTGTCGACAATTTTCACAAAAATTTTCATTTCATTTTCTAGAGCGCGAAGTTGTTCGAGGCTTTCACGCCGCTCCAATGTTGATGGCGCAAGTTTTACAAATTTCTCTAACGCTGATTTTTTGTAGGCGTAAATTCCGATGTGGTGAAAAAAATCTGCGGAATTTTCTTTGGCGTAAGGAATTGCGGAACGTGAAAAATAAAGAGCGCGACCAGTTTCGGCGATGGAGATTTTTACAACATTCGGATTTGTGATTTCGGAAATATTTTTAATTTTTGAAGCAACTGTCGCAATGTCGCAATCATGCTGCAAAGCCGCTTGCGCTGCGGCTTGAATGACTTTTGGATCGATATTTGGCAAGTCTCCTTGCAGATTTAAAATTATTTCCGCGTCACTTTTTATGGCTTGAAGAGCGGCGTAAATTCGATCAGTTCCTGACGGCAAATTCGGATCGGTAATCACAAATTTTCCGCCAAATTTTTTTGCTTCCGCCGCAATTTCTTCTCCGTCGCAAGCAATCAAAACATCTCCCAAGTCTGCAGCCACAGCCTGTTCGTAGACTCTTCGGATCATGCTTTTACCGCAAATATCCACCAAAGGCTTATTCGGCAAGCGCGTTGAAGCAAGCCGAACTGGGATGATTATCAGGACTTTGTTTTTCATTTTTTGGAAATGGTAAAATATCATGTTGAGCCTGTCGAAGCATGATTCGACAGGCTCAGCATGACATCGAAAAAAATTAATTAATAAAACGGTAACGATTTATGAGAGCTTAAACTGCACGCGGCGTTAGTTAAATCGCGCCTTCAAAGAATTCTACAAATTTGTTGATTTTTTAAGATGCGCACTTTTAATGCGCCGCTCGCTTCACTGCCACCACTTTCTTCAAACCGAATTCTTCTCTTAAATTTCATGAGAGCACGTAGCTCAGTCGGTAGAGCACCTGACTTTTAATTAGGTGGTCGTTGGTTCGATTCCAACCGTGCTCACCAAGCTTCGCTCTAACAATCTACACTTGGCTACGCTAGGCGTAGATTGTTAGAGCGAAGCATGGGTAGACCAACAGTTTTAAAACAAAAAAGCCGATCTCATTTTTGAGATCGGCTTTTTTTGTTACCACTCCTCGTCATCCTTGGCCTCTAAAGGCCAAGGATGACGACTTTTGAAATTCTACTTCTTTTCCTTCGCCCTAGTCACAAGCGACCTCTTCCCACCAGACTGCTTCTGAAACGCATGCAAAACTTTTTCCGCATCTTCAAACGGCACGGCGAAAAATGAGAAAGCGTCGAACATTTTTACGTCATCAATGTGACGCTGATCGACTCCGGTTTCACTCTGAATAAATTCCACCAATCTTTTTGGATCCATGTTGTCATTGCGACCTTTGGCGATGAAAAGGCGCGCTGTGCCTTTGCGATCGACGTAGCTTCTGCGGCCTTGATCACCAATCGGACGATTGCTCATTCCGCGATCATCGTAGTAATAATCCTTATTTTTTCCGTAGGCCAATTCGTTGATTTCGCTGTAATTTTTTTCATTCAATTCGTCTTTGAAGGCCAATTTTAACAAAGCGGAAATCGCGATTTTTGGATCAGAAGTTTCTTTCAAAATTTCTTCAGCGATCGGTTCGAGATCAGAAAATTTTCCAGCAGCAATAATTTCAATCATCGCGTTTTTGATGCGCTGTTTCTTGCTTTCAATCACCTCAGAAACATTCGGAACTTTTTGTTTGGTGATGGTAGAATTTGACATTTTTTGAATCGCAACAAGCTTACGATATTCCGAAGGCGTGATCAGCGTGACGGCGATTCCAGTCTTGCCAGCTCTGCCTGTACGACCGATGCGATGCACGTAACTTTCGGGATCTTGCGGCAAAGCGTAGTTGATGACATGCGTCAAATTATCGACGTCGATTCCGCGCGCAGCAACGTCAGTCGCAACCAGCACGGTAATTTTTTTCGCCTTAAATTTTTGCAAAACTTTTTCGCGTTGACCTTGCGAAAGATCGCCGTGAATGGCTTCAGCTCTGCATCCACGATTGGCTAATTTGTGAGCAATTTCATCGGCATCGAGTTTAGTGCGACAGAAAACCAATCCGTAAAAACTTTCTTCAACGTCAATGATTCTGAAAAGCGCTTCGAATTTGTCCGACTGCGGAACTTCGAAATAAATTTGCTGAATGTTGGCCTTGCCGATATCTTCGCGCGCAATCGAAATCACTTCATATTCGCCCATGTACTGCTTGGCGAGGCGTTCGATGTGAGATGGCATCGTCGCAGAAAATAAAACCGTGCGGCGTTGTTTCGGGGCGGCTTTGAGGATGGTTTCGATATCGTCGATGAAGCCCATGTTAAGCATTTCATCAGCTTCGTCGAGGACGATGTAGGAGACTTTTGAGATGTCTAAAGTGCGGCGCTCAAGGTGATCGAGAATCCGACCCGGCGTTCCAACAACGATGTCAACTCCGCGCTGCAAACGCGAAATTTGGCGCTCAATCGGCTGCCCGCCGTAAACCGCGATGATGCGAGTTTTTTGTTCTTCGGCGAAGGAGCTTAATTCTTCCGCAACTTGAATCGCTAATTCGCGGGTTGGCGCTAAAATAATCGCCTGAATTTTTTTGGAATCTGGGACAATATTTTCAATAATCGGAATGCCGAAAGCCGCGGTTTTACCGGTTCCGGTCTGTGCTTTGCCGATCAAATCTTTTTTGTTAGCGAGAAGAAATGGAATTGTTTTTGCCTGAATCGGCGTCGGCTCTTCGAAGCCTTTTTTGCGCAAAGAGTTGAGCATCATTTCAGAAAGACCGAGGTCTCTGAATTTCGTTAAAGTTGTCATGATTTTATTTTTTTTGAGGTAATTTTGGAGGAGGGATTGAGCCGAAGAGATCAATATCGGCGGGCACTATGGCCATCATCTTTTCAATGTCAAACTTTGGATTTTTGTGTGGTGAGGGAAGTGGTGTGGGAAAATTTGTACATAAAAAAACAAGCGGTTTTTACGCCGCTTGTTTTGGTGTTCACGTTGCAGCATAATACGGCAATCATCTATCTACCTGTGGACTTGTGGTACGGCGGCGGCTACTACTGGTTCCCCTATTGCTGCCCGTGGTGCTGGCCGTGGTGCTGGTGCTACTACTACTGGTGCTGCTGGTGCTGCTGGTGCCTTCCCCTCCCCAGAATCTAGTAAACCAAGCTCCGGCTCAGGGAAAGAAGGGAAAGATTCGAAAGGATTGGAAGGATCGAAAGGATTGGCCACTAGCGCTGGCGCTGGCGCTGGCGCTGGCGCTGGCGCTGCTAAGGATGCTAGTGAACCCTTTATATAGACAATATCTCTTGCTTGTTGCTCAACTTTTGCCGATAACGCTGCTAACGTGGCCATTAGCTGCTGATAGCTTTCTTTTGATACTACTACTCCTTCATCTTCTTTCTCATCTGCACCCCCCCATTCACTCGCTCTTGCAAGTTGTCCAGTATTATCGCGACGTCCCCTCTGGTAATCTACACGAGGAGGAGCTCCTGCCCCTCCTGAGAAGGTGGTTGATTCTCTAGACAACTGCCCGCCCCGTCTTGTGTCAAGAACTTCATCAGCTTTCGGGACGAAGCCTTTTCGCAGTGACCCCGGCGTCTCCAGCTGAGAGCCTGATGATGCTACTGATGCATCATCATCCTCCCCAGCCGCTCCTCCACCCCCTTCCGCGTCGTGGTGGGAGCCGAGGCTACTCGCCGGTCGTTCTGCAAAAGAAGCCCAACCTCTGTATGTCGCCGTCCGATTTCCTGAAGCTGCTCCTGCAAATCGTCCAGAACTACTTTCGCGCCTTGCAGGAGGAGGAGGAGGAGGAGCTGCCTCTTCTCCCTTAGCTCTTGTATCGACGCGGCTCTGCTCCATTCCACTACTCACCGCCTCCCTTACCCTCACAGCACTCGCCCCCGCTCTGGTGGTGGGCGCCGCCGCCATTACTTCTGCTGCCTCCGCAGAAGCTGCTCCTGCAAATCGTCCAGAACTACTTTCGCGCCTTGCAGGAGGAGGAGGAGGAGGAGCTACCTCTTTTCCCTTAGTTCTTGTACCGACGAGGCTATGCTCCATTCTACTACTCACCACCTCCGTCATCCCTACCCTCATAGCACTCACCTCCGCTTTGGCGGTGGGCGCCGCCGCCGCCCTCGCCGCCGCCACCTTACCTAGTCTTTCTTGTTTTATCTTCTCCATTGCGCTAGCTAATGTTTTAGCTGCTTCTGTTTTTGTTCCTGATGCTGACATAGATTTTCCTTTAAATTAAAATTAAAACGTCGTTGCAATGTTTTGCTTCAAATCTACCAATTCTTGAAGACTAAAGATAAAAACAAAAATCAACTTTAAAAGTCAATTTTAATTTTTCATTCGCGGCAATTTTTTTATTATCTTGTCATTTAACGCCGCCAGCTTTGTAGAGCAATCAATTGCGTTTATAAAACACTTTGCTGTTCGGTTAAAAAAATATTTGAAACCTAGCAATCCTTACAAACAATAGATACGGGCTCTAGTCACAATAAACTCGCGACTCCATCATCCTGAATTTGTTTCAGAATCGATTTTTTTGAATCAGATTTAGCGTAGATCAAAAATATTTTTTTGTGAGGATTTTCCCAACGAAAAATTAATCGACAAAGTCTACGAATCGCCACAAATAAAGCCCGCAAAAAAATCAGATTCTTTCTTGCCTTTCTTTTTCCTCATCACTATCTACGCGCGCTCGCTCAAATATTTTGTGGCAAAGCATGTCGGGTTTGAACAAGGCTCGGACATAGGCTCTCACTTAAAAAAATCTCTCAAAAAAAATATGAAAAAACCTGAAATCGATAATAATCAACTTTGGGCAAGCCGTTTCAAAAAAACCACCGATCCAATTTCTAAGCGCTACACCGAGTCAGTGACGATTGATCGTCCGATGGTTCTCCAAAGCATCTGGGGCAGCGAAGCGCATGTGATCATGCTCGCCAAACAAGGCATCATCAAAGACAGCCACTGCAAAAAAATTCTCGAAGCTCTGCAAGAAATCAAAGACGAATATTCTGCCGGCACGTGGGATCTAGCCCTACAGGAAGAGGATGCGCAGATGAATATCGAGCGCTACGCCATCGAAAAAGTTGGCATCGAAAATGCTGGACGCATGCATACTTGCCGCTCGAGAAATGACCAAGTTCCGCTCGACACTAAGCTCTACACTCGCGACCGCTTCATCGAAGTGATCGAAAATACCATCGACATGATCGACATTTTGCTCACTCAATCCGAGGAGCACCCCGAAACTCTGATGCCCGGTTACACCCACATCCAGCACGCTCAGCCGATCACTTACGCTTACTGGCTCACTCATCACGTCGCAGTATTTTTGCGCGACACCAAACGCCTGATCGCGGCTTACGATTCTACCGATCTCAACCCACTCGGCGCCGGCGCGATTAGCGGAACTTCTTTTCCGATCGATCGCCAACTCACAACAGATTTGCTCGGATTTAGCGGCATTCAGGAACACGCGCTAGATGCAATCGGCAACAAGGATTCCACCATCGAAATTTTGAGCGCGATGTCGATTTTATTCGCGACAATGTCACGCATCGCCAACGAAATCATTTACAACATCAGCCACGAATTCGACGCCATGGTTCTCGATGACGGCTTCGCCATGGGCAGTTCGATGATGCCTCAAAAGAAAAATCCTGGTGTGCTTGAACTTGTGCGCGGTCGCACCGGAAAAATTTACGGCATGTTGATGCACATGCTGACTTTGATGAAAGGCCTGCATTCAGGCTACAACCGCGATTACCACGAAGATAAAGTGACGTTGGTCGAAGGAATTCAGCTCACCAACGACACGATCGAAGTGATCAAAGGCGTGATGAAAACTCTGAAAATCAAAAAAGAGCGCTTGGAATTTTTAGCGACGCAAAATTTTGCGACCGCCACTGAGCTCGCCAATTACTTGGTTAAAAAGCATGATATTCCTTTCCGTCTCTGCCATCGCATCGTTGGATTTGTGGTGCGCGCTTTGGTTGAAGAAGGAAAAAATTTCACCGATAAAAAACGCACGAAGGAATTGCTCGCCGAAAAAGACATCAAAATTTCCGATGCGGATTACGAACAATTTTTAACTCCGAAACATGTGATTAAAAATTACACTTCGATTGGCGGAGTAGCGCCGAAAGAAGTCGCGCGCATGATCGCAAAAATGAAAAAAGAAAATGCTGCGAATAAAAAAATTGTGAATGCTGCGAAATCGCGCATCAGTGTGGCGAAAGTTAAAACTGCAAAAATTGTTGATTTGATCGTCAACAAAAAGAAAAGCGTGAAGCAAGCGATTGACGCGGTGGTTTAGTTTTTTGTGATTTTTGTAAAAATTTCGTCAATTCGGCTCGATAGTCCTCATTGTCATGCTGAGCTTGTCGAAGCATGATTCGTGGCACAG
>CAINKA010000164.1 GCA_903849835.1 uncultured Alphaproteobacteria bacterium | reverse complement strand
GATTCAAGCCACAGTGCCCAGAAGCATGCTTCGACAAGCTCAGCATGACATTGGAGTTTGATCAGTTTTTTCAACTGGAATTGGCATAGATCATGAATCAAACCTTCTTCACCAAATTCAAAAAAAACCGCCGCGGATATTTCTCATTTCTTTTTCTCTCCTCACTTTTTTTCTTCACTCTCCTCGCCGAATTTATTGCCAATGACAAGCCACTACTAGTGCGCTTCAACGGCGATTTTTATTTTCCAATTTTTCATGAAGTTTCTGAAAAAAATTTTGGCGGAAAATTTGAAACCGCAGCAGATTTTCGCGATCCACAAGTCCAAGAATTAATCGAAAAAAATGGCTGGATAATTTTCCCGCCGATCCGTTTTTCTTACGACACAATCAATTACGAAATAAAAACTCCCGCACCTTCCAAGCCAAGTCTGGCAAACCTTTTCGGCACTGATGATCAAGGACGCGACGTTTTGGCGCGAGTAATTTACGGCATCAGAATTTCATTAATTTTCGGATTAGTTTTAACTTTTTTTTCTACCGCTTTGGGAATTTTTCTCGGCGCGATTCAGGGATATTTCGGCGGCCTTACCGATTTAATTTTGCAGCGCTTCATGGAAATTTGGTCGAGCATGCCGATTTTATTTTTGCTGATAATTTTATCTTCAATCCTCGAACCGAATTTTTTTACGCTACTGGGTTTGATGCTACTCTTCAGCTGGATGTCGATCGTTTCCTACGTTCGTGCTGAATTTTTGCGCTTGCGAAATTTTGATTTCGTCCGCGCCAGCAAAGCTTTGGGCGCAAGTAATTCGCGAATTATTTTTCGTCACATCTTGCCAAACGCTTCTCCCATCATCATCGCCAATATTCCATTTTTACTCGCCGGCTCAATCACAACTTTAACTTCGCTCGATTTTCTTGGACTCGGATTACCAATCGGGTCTCCCTCTCTCGGCGAATTACTCGCGCAAGGAAAAAATAATTTAACCGCCTACTGGCTTGGAATTGCTGGCTTCGCGACCATCACCCTAATCTTAACTTTTCTCGTTTTCATCGGCGAAGCCGTGCGCGATGCGACTGACACTAGAAAATAATTTACTTTTCGTGATCGAAAAATAACTTCGCCGCACTTCGCTTTCCCCCAACAAAATCAACGCTTCCCAACATGCCAATCGAAATTTTAATGCCAGCACTTTCCCCAACAATGAAGGAAGGAAATCTTGCGAAATGGGTAAAAAAAGAAGGTGATAGAATCAAAGCTGGTGAGGTTATAGCCGAAATCGAAACTGACAAAGCTACGATGGAAGTTGAAGCTGTAGATGAAGGAATTTTAGGAAAAATTTTAGTTGCAGATGGCACTGAAAATGTCGCGGTAAATTCTTGCATCGCACTGATTTTGGAAGATGGCGAAGATAAAAAATTGCTCGAAAATTACGAAAAAAAATCCACCGCACCAAAAAAAATTGAAGCAAAAAAAGAAGAAAAAACCGCGCCCTCACTTACGACTTACGACTTACGACTTACGACTGGCGAAGCCCAAAAAGCCAGCCCGCTCGCAAAAAGAATCGCCAAAGAATCCAACATTTCTCTCGCTGGAATTTCCGGTTCCGGTCCTCATGGTCGCATCATCAAAGAAGATGTTTTGGGATTTACGAACTGCGGCGTTACAAGATCTGGCGCGGTTCAGCGCAATCCGCAAGAATTTCACGCCGTTAAAAATAACAACATCCGCAAAGTCATTGCCAAAAGACTTTTGGAATCAAAACAAAATGTTCCACATTTTTATCTTTCTTGCGAGCTCAAGATTGACAAGCTTCTCGAGCTTCGTGCAGCCTTGAATGAAGTTGCGGAAATTGATGTTGCAGGCAATCCATCTTACAAAATTTCAGTGAATGATTTGATCATAAAAGCAACCGCGATGGCTTTGAAAAAAGTTCCCGAAGCAAACTCCGCTTGGTCTGACGATGCGATTCTGATTTACAACAACATCGACATTTCGATGGCAGTCGCGATTGATGGAGGATTAATTACGCCGATCATAAAAAATGCTGATCAAAAAACTGTGCAAATAATTTCTGTGGAAACAAAACAATTAGCGAAAAAAGCGCGCGACGGAAAATTGCAACCGGAAGAATTTCAAGGCGGATCTTTCAGCATTTCAAATTTAGGAATGTTTGGAATCGATAATTTTGCTGCGATTGTAAATCCTCCGCAAAGCTGTATTTTAGCGGTTGCACGAGCTGTTGAAAAACCAGTCGTCGAACATGGGCAAATTAAAATTGCTCACATGATGAACGTAACTTTGTCATCCGATCATCGCTCTGTTGATGGCGCAGTTGGTGCTGAATTTTTAAAAGCACTGCGTCGATTTGTTGAACATCCGATTTTGATGATGCTCTAAAATTTTTTCGTCTTCCGTAGGGGTGTGACCCTTGTGGTCGCCCTCAAGGGTTTACACGGGCTGGCACAAGGCCAGCCCCTACAATCAATTTGTGAACATCCAATTTGCTCTAAATTTTTATTTGCTTTAATGGATGGAGGAAATTATTTTTCTTAAATCTCATTTTTTAAAAATCTTCTCAAGCCTTTCAACTCTAGCTCCGACAATATGCTCAAAGTAATCGAATTAATCGTTGTTTTAACCCTATTAGTTTTTTCATTTTTCGCCGGAGTGAAATATTCCAGCTCAGTAAAAAATCACGCGAGCTGGCTTTTCGAAACAAAGGAAGAGGAAGTGGAATTGCCAGATCTCTCCAATGAAAATGGAAATGAAGGCGGAATTATTCTCGAAGAAGGCGGCGCAAACCCAGAAGCGCAAATGCCTCAAGACTCAACAATGGACAATCTAAACACCAATAATAACCAACAAATTCCAGCCTCTCCTGCTAACTAAAATTTAGTCAGGTCACAAAGCTCGGTTGTTTCACCACAACGACAAAATGAAAAACCTTCGCTCTTTTCTCTTCGTTTCTTTTTTCGTTTTTCAAACGCCGGAAGTTTTTGCGATCGACTCAGTCTCAGATCGCGAAGCAATTGTTTCCCCCCGAACAAAAAAATTTTTCAAATCCAACAGCGCCAAACAATGGCTTTCACTTGGCGGCAACCGCACCAGCACTGAAGATTCACGAACATCCCAACTCACAGCTCGATATCTTTACCAAAGCTATAGCTTCATCAATGAGCTAAATTTTTTGAATGAAAATCGATATTCCAATCTTGGCTCAGCTCCGGGAAAGCGTTATCTCGTAAAAAAATCAGAACTTTACGATTTTTCTATTTCCAGCAAAGCGCGATTATTTGGCAGCGAAAATTACGCCACTTCCTACCACCGCACAATCTACGACGATCTGTCGAAATATTATCGCGATTCAATGACCGCCATTGGCTTTGGCAGAATGTTTTTGGATGACAAGATTGAGTTCGACACCAGCATCGGCTATCACGACGTCTTGGCCTATGGCTACGAAGTTAACGTAATTCCTTCGATCAGAATTAATTTTAAAATCACCGACAGGCTCACATTCAACCAACGCGGCTATTGGTTCATCGATCACGAAAGCACGGACAATCAATTAAAAACGAGCTTGGTTTATCGCATCGGCCCAAAACTTTCTTTCGAAATCAGGCATAGTTTTGATCAGCGCCGCTACGAGGATGATGCAAAAAGAGAGGTTGTGAATCAGGAAAGTAAATCAATCACGATTGGGTTGGTTTTTGATTTGGAGTGATTTGGAATTTTCATCGTTAAGTTTTTTTACCTCTTCCTTCATCTGCTCTGAAGTCATGTCCGGCCTGACTTCTTTGACATTCGACACGTGATGTTCATTCCCATAAATATCCACAATCACCGTCACGTCTTCTTCCAACTTTGCTTTTTCTTCCGCAATTCCGCGCTGCATTTCTTGCCGCAAATCATCAACTCCAAATTCTTTTTCCATCTCCTTCAAAGATTTTTTGAGATCAGAAAATAAGCGCTTTCCACGATAAAAAATTTTGCCGAAAAAATGCGCAATCTCCGGCAAATCTTGAGGCTTAATAAAAATCAAAGCGACGATGAGGGTGAGGATGAGTTCTGTGAGGGAGAAGCCGAACATGAGAGGGACTGTAGATTTATTTCACCCGAACCTTCCCGTGATATAATCCTGCGTCTGCTGATTACTCGGGTTGGTGAAAATTTTATCCGTCGTGTCATATTCAACAATTTTCCCCATGTTGAAAAATGCGGTCATGTTGGAAACGCGGGCGGCTTGTTGCATTGAGTGAGTGACGATGATGATGGTGAAATTGTCTTTTAGCTCGTCGATTAATTCTTCAATTTTTGCAGTCGCGATTGGATCAAGCGCTGAGCAAGGCTCATCCATCAAAATAATTTCGGGCTCGATTGCGATTGTGCGAGCAATGCAAAGCCTTTGCTGTTGGCCGCCAGAAAGCGCATTGGCTTGTTCATTCAAGCGATCCTTCACCTCATTCCACAAACCAGCTTTGGTGAGAGATTTTTCTACGATTTCATCCAGCTCTTTTTTATTTCTAAAAATTCCGTGAATTCTTGGACCGTAAGCAACATTTTCGTAAATCGATTTTGGGAAAGGATTTGGCTTTTGAAACACCATGCCTACAGAAGCACGAAGCAGCACCAGATCTAGGTTGCTACGATAAATATTTTGCCCGTCCAACAAAATTTCGCCGTCAATTTTGCAGCCTAAAATCGTGTCATTCATGCGATTAATGCAACGAAGAAAAGAAGATTTTCCGCAGCCTGAAGGCCCGATCAGCGCGGTTACACTATGCTCCATGAAATCCAGATTAATCTCAAATAAAGCTTGTTTTTGGCCATAAAATAAATTGATATTTTTTGCCGAGATTTTGCTGCTCATGTTGATTTTACTTGGTTGGAAGGCTTGGGAGATTCTCTAAAAAAACAGTAAAAAAAAATTTAAAAATAACAATGGCACGATTCAAAAAATTTATTCCCCGTTCGCTTTACGGAAGATTTTTGCTGATCATTGTTTTGTCAACTTTGATCGTGCAGCTGGTTTCGATTTATGTTTTTTATTACACTCACCTCGACGTCATCAGCAAACACATGGCTCGCAGCGTGGTTTCAGAAATGTTGTTCGTAAAAAAATCAATCAACAAACCGGGTTACGAAAAACTTTTGAGAGACTTGTCGGAAAATACCGGACTCACTTTTTCTTTCGAAGAACGCCGGCGATTAAAAAAGAGAAAGATCGCAGACTCAGACTGGAGTAAGAGCAAGCTCCATGATTACATCAATCCGCTGATCGATCCCTACAATCGCTTCAAGTCCGAATTAGAAAGTCACGAATTAAAACCTTACGAAATTTTTGAAAATCCAGAAAGTGACGATCTCATCATCGTCAAGGTTCAAACCAGACAGGGCGTGCTTTCATTCGATGTGCCAATCAAAAAAATTACCAGCTCAAGCGCTTATGTTTTTACATTTTGGATGATCGCAGCCGCTCTCATCACTTCATTCATTTCAATTATTTTTCTCAAAAATCAAATCCGCTCGCTACGTAATTTGCGCGATGCCGCCGAAAAATTCGGACGCGGACAAGACGTGCCAAACTTACGTCCAAGCGGCTCAGAAGAAATCAGATCTCTCGCGATTTCTTTCATCAAAATGAAAGAAAGAGTGATGCGACAAATCACCCAGAGAACCGACATGCTTTCCGCAGTTTCCCACGATTTGCGAACCCCGCTAACCCGCATGAAATTGCAATTGGAAATGATGGATCAAAGCCCTGAAATCAACGATCTCAAGCAAGATGTCTCTGACATGGAAAAGCTCGTGGAGGAATATTTAGATTTCGCTCGCGCCGGAGAAAAAGAAAAAAATAGCTCGATAAAAATCGCAAAATTTCTGCAAGAAAAAATCATCGATTACTACGCCAAGATGAATAAAAAAATCGGAAATTTTATTGAAATTTCTGACGAGCTAGAAATCCAAATCAAAAAATTAGCCTTTAAGCGAGCCTTGATGAATCTGGTCGACAACGCTTTTAATTATGGCGATCAAGTAGATTTTTCCGCCAAAATTTCTAACAAAAATTTAGTCATTACGATTGATGATGACGGTCCAGGAATTCCCGCGGAAGAGCGCAGCAACGTATTCAAGCCATTTTACCGAATTGACAACTCTCGTAACCTCGATAAAAAAATCGATTCTGGCGGCTCAGGGCTTGGCTTAGCAATTGCAATGGATGCAGTCACTTCTCACGGCGGTCACATCAAGCTTTCCGATTCCACGCTTGGCGGATTACGAGTAATAATTTTTATTCCTGTTTAACTCAAATGTCATGCTGAGCCTGTCGAAGCATGATTCGTGGCACAG
>CAINKA010000163.1 GCA_903849835.1 uncultured Alphaproteobacteria bacterium | reverse complement strand
TTAAATCTAAAATCTTAAATTTTTTTGCGATGCTCATCGAGGCAATCAAATCTCAGTTAAAAACCATCCCAAAAACCAGTGGGGTTTACAAATTTTTTGATGCGAAAAATCAGCTGCTTTATGTTGGAAAAGCTAAAAATTTACAAAAACGCATTACGAGCTACAGCAAGGAAAATCAGCTATCTCCGCGAATTGCGCGCATGGTTTTTTTGGCAGAAAAAATTGAAACAATCCAAACTGAAAATGAAGTCGATGCGCTTTTTCTGGAATATAATCTCATCAAAAAATTGGCACCGAAATTTAATATTTTATTGCGCGACGACAAAACTTTTCCGCAGATTTTAATCACTGATCACAAATTTCCCAGAATCACAAAATATCGCGGAACTAAAAATGATGAGGGTAAATATTTTGGTCCGTTTGTCAGCGCGAATGATGTGAATCTTACGATCGATATTTTGCGAAAAAAATTTTTATTGCGCAGCTGTTCCGACTCCGAATTTAAATCGAGAAAAAAACCATGCTTAGAATTTCAAATTAAAAAATGCTCCGCGCCCTGTGTTGGCATGATATCGCAAAGTGACTACAAAACTTCCGTAAAAAACGCGGAGAAATTTTTAAAAGGAAAATCAACGGGGGTGCAAAAAGAATTGTCGAAAAAAATGCGGAAATTTATCGATGAAATGGATTACGAAAAAGCTGCGATGATTCACGATCAGATTAAATCGCTGAATTCGATTCAGGGGAAGAAAATTTAGGGTGCTCCCGAGGATGGTCCTGAAGATGGTCCTGCTTTATTTCCCGATCCGGATAAACCTCCAACATGAGTTGCGGACTTCGTAGATGAGTCAACATGGTCTCCGACAGATGTCCTAGCAGCACCACTTCCACCAGCATGATCTCCTTTCTCAACGCCTTTCCCGCGACGCAACGCCATATGTCCAAGATTTGCTACACCTTGCATTCCAGACCTAATAGCTGGAGCGCCATGTTTCTTGGCAAGTCCCATTCCACGCGCCTGAATTCCACGCAACGCGCCGTAAGATTTAGTTGCCATATTTGACATCGATCCCCAATCACTTTTTAAAGCAGAACCACCAACTAACTTAGACGCAAAATCAGAAATTTTATCCATTAACTTCATCAGGATAAACATTAGCATCGATGCTTTGATGATCGTATTCACCTTTTCACTATTCATCGATGTAATCATTGGAATACCTATTCCCAAGGTTTCGAAGCCGTTAAAAGTTTTGATGTCAGCGATTCTAAAAATGCAATAAATGCTGGTATTCGCCGCTTCTCCAGTGCAGTTAATTGTTTTTGGAGAAATTCTGCCGTGAGGATCATTTGCACTAGCTCCGGAGAAAGTTACATCACCAATGACAACCTTGTCAAAAATCGTAATCACAACTCCGAGATAACAAAAAAGAATCATCGGCTGCAAAGTGAAGCCAATAAGCTGCCCTCGCCATTTTGTAAAAATTTCTTTACTTTTCTCAAACATTCCCGCCGTGATAACTATCGGCGAAACATACATCAAAAGGATCACAGACGTGATGGAGAGCAAGAAGATGTGTATCGCTCTAATGGTGATGGAAAGTAAGAAAAATGCGAAGGTGAAAGCACCAAGAAAAAATACAATTCCAGCGCCGCCGGTAAAAAATCCACCAATAATCATCATCACCAAATTTGGGACTGACACTTCTGGACCAAAGCCGAGAGCGCGCCCAATCTTACAATCGAGCGTATCCCAAACTCTGAGATATTCTTTTCCCGACGGATATTGACGAGTGGCATCGCTATATTTCGTCGCATCATCTGGGTCCATGTAGTTAAACCTAGGGAATTGACATCCGTCCAGTTTGTTATCTGGACCACTTTCATCATTTTTAAAC
This sequence comes from uncultured Alphaproteobacteria bacterium, assembly GCA_903849835.1. Taxonomy (GTDB): domain Bacteria; phylum Pseudomonadota; class Alphaproteobacteria; order Rickettsiales; family UBA1997; genus UBA2645. Next base: position 4,018 of record CAINKA010000163.1, on the reverse strand, counting down.
ACTACTTCCGCTAGGAAGCTTGATGTCCCTACCACGCCTTTCATGAAACCATATTGCCAACCATCTCCAACCGCGAAATACATCACCAAACCAATTTTTATGATGTAGGGATATAAGCGTTTTTTCTCAATTCCAGTTCCTCCCGACACGCCTAAAAGCGTCATGATTCCGAAGAATGTGACTGACAGCGTTAGCACCACTTTTATCGAAGTCTGCAAACTATTTTGAACCCTGATAAAAAAAGATGGAGTCGGCAAATCTCCGCCTTTTCTGTAAACATAACCACTAGCGCAAACATCGCCAATTGGAGACTCATCAATATTTTTGCATTTGGTTTCACCGGCTTTATTCAGAAAAATATTTTCCATCGTTTCTTTAAAACACTGCACAAGCGGCGCTGAAAAACCGCGCGTATTCACAACCGAAAGAAGTTGCGATGAATAGCCATAAACATTTTGCGAGTCGCCTTTCATGTCACGACATGCGGAGGAAATAAATCCACCTTCTAGATTGCTGCTACGGACGTAAGGCTGAATCGGAATTTTCGAGCAGTGATTCATGAATTGGCAATAATTTGCCACCATAGAATTATCGTTTTCCTTCATCGCTTTCTCTTCCGTTCCTCCAGCAAGTGGATGATTAAACGGACATACGGAATAAGTTTTGGCACAAATGTAACTCGGCTGCTTCTTACTCTCGTAAGCCTCAAACGAAATTGTTTTTACCGTGCATCTCGAACCCACTTCGCAAAATTTATGTTCATATACCGTTCTTTCTTTGCCGAAACCGGTTCTGTTGTAAATGCAAATGGCGTTTTGACTTCTTCTTTTGCAACAATCGAAAGCGACTTTTGTTTCAGAGCTGTCATTTGGAACTGCGGGGTTAGGAGCTGTAACAAATCTGTGACAAGCAAATGCAGAGGGGGCGCCAGGGCCAGTCATGTAGTATCGTTGGTTCTCGTCACTATATCCGAGAAGCTTGAGTCTCTTCGCCTTATCCCATGTTGAAGGATTTTTGCAGGCACCCTCACCATTATCCTCAAACTCCATTCCACCATAAACATATTCGCGGAAAAATTGATTTCCGATGGTTTGAGAATTGTTGCCCAAAGTAATTCCGTGGGCAGCACAACTTGAATCAGGAACGCCAGTAAAAAGCTGTTCAACGCAAATGCGATAATTTCCTTTGCCTTTTTTTATGATTGGCTCTTTGCCCTTATCTAAGTCGCTGCTAGTATACCATTTTTGCCATTGATATCCACAAACAGCAGCATCTTCGAAAGAGATTCGCGCTAGATCATAAATCACCGCTAACGCTCCAATTGCAGCTGCAAGTTCGGCGTAGTAAACGGCAACACCAGCACAACATTTGGTGGCGGTTGGAATGGCTGCCGCCTGCGTCATAATCGCAGGAAAACAACCTGGTGGATTAAGCGGGCAATTTGCAGCAACAGCAGCGGTGGCAGCGGCGGCCTCACCGGTTCTTGCAACACATTGGGAAGTTTTTCTTATCATCCTTACAACAATACCAGGATTTGGGAATGGAAGTGGTGGAGGTGGAGCCAAATCAGCTGCATTTTCACCTACATTAGCAGCAGCAAAAAGTAGATTCGGTGTTACACATAAAAATTTTAACGCAGTATCGGTTGCAACCAAAACAGTTCCAACGGTTGCTATGTAGGCTACACAGGTTGAGTTACTTAACTCCCATTCAAGATCATCATTTGCAACTACTGGGTTAAACGAGAGAGAGCCTACGTCACATTTACCAGTCGCATCACTAAAGTGAGATGATCTCACTCCCTGAAAAATCGCATGAGAATCTTGCGGAATAAAAATCGCGAGGACGAGCAGCGAGCAGCAAAAAAAACGCAGAATTTGGGTGAAAAAATTACGCCGCATCGAAAATTTTTATTAGCTGATTAATTTCCTGATTCGCAGTTTTGAAGGAAGCGCGATTGACGATGAGATGAGAGCTGACATCCAAAACTTTTTGCACTTCGACCATGTCATTTTCGGAGAGAGTTTTTCCGCTGCTCACCAAATCCAAAATAAAATCACAAAGATTTAATTTTGGCGCAATCTCGATCGCGCCATTGAGCTTTATGGCTTCAGCCTGAATTCCAAGATTTGAAAAATATTTGCTGGCGATGGCGGGATATTTTGTGGCGATGCGGAGGTGGGAGAATAGGCGTAAGTCGTAAGGCGTAAGGCGTAAGTCACTTTTAGTTTGGGATTCGACTGGTGACTTTTTTGTTGCGATCGAGAGGCGGCATTTGCCGATTTTTAAATCTAAAATCGGAAAAATTTCTGCGGAAGAAAATTCTTCTAAAACATCGGAGCCGCAAATGCCTAGATCTGCCGCACCGAATTTTACGAAAGTTGCGACGTCGAATGATCGCACTTTTACGATTTCTAAATTTTGACGGTTGGTTTTGAAAATTAATTTCCGCGAAGATTCATCGAAGAAATCTTTTTCTGGGATGAGGTTGATCCTTGTGAATAAAGGGCGCAGCTCGTCTAGAATTCTTCCCTTTGGAACTGCGAGTAAAAGTTTTTTCATTCTGAATATTTAAAATGTCGCCAGCAGGATGGCACAAGGCCATCCCCTACGGACAATGATCGTCCGTTGAAATGTAGGGGCGACCCTTGTGGTCGCCCACGGGATGGCACAAGGCCATCCCATACTAAAAATTTTTGTAATATCTTGCCAGCAACCCCAACGCATTCTGCGTATCGATGCTGGTTTTGTAATTCGTGCGCTGATTTTTGTAACCGATTTGAACTAGAAATTTATCGAAAAAATTATTTTTGTTGAACTCGTAACCAAAAGAAATTTCTGATAAATTTTGGTCAAAACCAAATTGGTCTGCATGCATGTTTTTACGCTCTGCGTAGGCTAAAGTTGTATTCCAATTTTTATGAATTTTTCCCACCGCACTGGCGGTAAAATAATTTTCTGTCACGTCCGAATTTCCATTTAAGTTTCGTGTGTTTTGATATTCAAGCAACGCGTCCAAAGTGAAATTTTCTACGATCGGATATTGGTAATTCATTCCTGCAACAAAACCTTTTTGATCATCAATTTTTGTTGGCGAAACTGAACTTGCTCGCTCATTCACAGCCAAGTTCGAGTAAGCAAAGTGATAGGATAATTTTTCTTTGTCGCTGAATTTTTCGCCAAAATCAAAATTGACGTCGAGCGAGGCGACGTAGGATTGCAGCGATCTTGTATCTCCCGGTTTTGCATCAAATTTATGGTCAGAATCGCGCCCCGTGATCACCGCATTATCGATGTTTTTTCGATCATTGGTGAAGGCGCTTAAACCAAATTCATATTGCCCAGTTTTTTTGAGATCACCCAGACGATAAATCGTGTCGATCCCCAATTTTTCCCTAAGGCGATAATTTTCAGCCATGCTCCAAGCCCAAATGCCGCGGTTCCACTTCCATGCCGTTCCGTAATCAGGGTTAAATTTTCCTGCAACTAGCGCGAAATTTTTGCTGTCATAATCGAGGGTTAATTCTTCAGCGTGAATGCCCTCATCTTCGAAAGAGCGATTTCCTCCACCGCTTGGAAGACTAGAGCGCCTAGCTGTTTCAGAGGCTTGATGAGATTGTTCCAATTCCAAAAAACTATTTAGCGAAATATTTTTGGTAAAATTTAGCGTGGAATAAAGACGAGCTCTCACCTCGGCATCGCTATATTCATCCTTCCTGTCCGTGGCTTGATAAGCATCGTCAAAAGTGATATCGGTGACAAGTTTGTTGGACAGATTTGGCTTGAAGATCATGCGCTTTTCTTCCAAAAATTTGTCAGTGTCTTCTTCGACCAAGCTTCTTAGAATGCTTGGCGCAAAGCTATCTTCAGCAAAAACTTCGCAAGAAAAAAATCCAAAAATTAAAAATGGCAAAAGCTTTTTCATCGATGATGATTTGGGTGAAATACCAAAACTGATTCAAGAAACCGAGTAATCAAAAAAACTCAATGTCATGCTGAGCTTGTCGAAGCATGATTC
>CAINKA010000162.1 GCA_903849835.1 uncultured Alphaproteobacteria bacterium | reverse complement strand
GAATCATGCTTCGACAGGCTCAGCATGACAATAAATTTTTAATTAAATTCGAAAACATGGCAAAACTAAACGTCGATTCAATCCTAGTCATCGGCTCCGGCCCAATTGTCATCGGACAGGCTTGCGAGTTCGATTATTCCGGCACGCAAGCTTGCAAAATTTTGAAGGAAGAGGGCTATCGCGTGATTTTGGTGAACTCCAATCCGGCGACGATCATGACCGATCACGCCACAGCAGACGCCACTTACATCGAACCAATCACGCCTGAAACTGTCGAAAAAATTATCGCCAAAGAAAGACCGGGCGCACTTCTTCCAACTGTCGGCGGTCAAACCGCACTCAACTGTGCCTTGGCTTTGCACGAAAAAGGAATCTTAAAAAAATACGGCGTGAAGATGATTGGCGCGGATCCAGAGGCCATCGAGAAAGCTGAAGATCGCAGCAAATTCAACGTCGCCATGGCCAAAATCGGTTTGGATGTTGCGCGCAACGCCGTCGTAAATTCACTCGAAGCTGCACTCGAAGCATTGAAGCATACCGGCCTTCCAGCCATCATTCGTCCTTCTTTCACCATGGGTGGTGCCGGTGGTGGCATCGCGACAACGATGGAAGAATTTAAAGAAATCGTTGCCTACGGACTCGATCTTTCTCCAACTCACGAAGTGCTGATCGACGAGTCGATTCTAGGCTGGAAAGAGTATGAGATGGAAGTCATCCGCGACAAAAAAGACAACGCCATCATCATCTGCTCGATCGAAAATGTTGATCCGATGGGCGTTCACACGGGAGACTCAATAACTGTCGCGCCAGCATTGACGCTTACTGACAAGGAATTCCAAAAAATGCGCGACGCTTCGATTGCGGTGTTGCGCGAGATCGGCGTTGAAACCGGAGGCTCAAATGTGCAATTCGCCGTCAATCCAAAAGATGGTCGCCTAATCGTAATCGAGATGAACCCGCGCGTCTCTAGGTCTTCCGCACTTGCTTCAAAAGCTACAGGATTTCCAATCGCCAAAGTCGCCGCAAAATTAGCGGTCGGTTACACGCTCGACGAAATTAAAAACGACATCACCAAAGTTACTCCCGCCTCGTTCGAACCCACCATCGATTACGTCGTCACCAAAATTCCAAGATTCACTTTCGAAAAATTCAACGAAACAAAACCAGTTTTATCGAGCGCGATGCGTTCTGTCGGAGAAGCAATGTCGATCGGCCGTAACTTCGCCGAGTCAGTGCAGAAGGCGCTCTATTCGATGGAAGTCGGGCTCACAGGATTCAACGAACCAAAAATCGAAGGGCTCGATCCAAAAAATTCACTCGCCAAAAATCAAAAAATTATCAAAAAATCTCTCGTCGCATTAACCCCAGATCGCTTGCTGCGCATAGCTCACGCCCTGCGCTACAAAATTTCTGTCGAAGAAATTTGCAAAATAACTTTCTACGATCCGTGGTTCGTTCGTGAAATTGAAAAAATTATTAAAACCGAAGAAAGCCTGAAAAGACGCGGCTTGCCGAAGGATAAATTCGGAATGTTGCAGTTGAAAAAAATGGGATTTTCTGACGAAAGACTCGCTGAACTCACTGGAAAAAAATTCAGCGCCGTCACAGATTTGCGCCACAAACTCGGTGTGCGTCCTGTTTACAAGCGCGTCGACACTTGCTCCGCAGAGTTCGATTCCAACACGCCTTACATGTATTCCTGCTACGAAGGCGACGGAATTTCTGAGCCAGAATGCGAAGCGAAACCAAGCAACAAGAAAAAAGTTGTGATTCTTGGCGGCGGACCAAATCGCATCGGCCAAGGAATTGAATTCGACTATGCCTGCGTCCACGCAGCATTCACGCTATCCGAAGCCGGATACGAAACCATCATGATCAATTGCAATCCCGAAACTGTTTCAACCGATTACGACACTTCTGACCGACTTTATTTCGAGCCAATGACTCCAGAGCATGTCATCGAAGTCATTCGCAAAGAACAACAAAACGGAAATTTTATTGGCGCTCTCGTGCAGTTCGGAGGCCAGACTGCACTTAAGTTGGCGCGTCATTTGGATGCGGCGGGAATTCCAATTATCGGCACGGCTTACGACAAAATTGATCTCGCCGAAGATCGCGAAAGATTCCAACAGCTGCTTCACGACATCAAGCTGGTGCAGCCTGAAAACAGAATCTGCCACAAAATTTCTGAGATTGAGCCGGCGATTAAAAAAGTTGGCTATCCCGTCGTGATCCGCCCCAGCAACGTTCTCGGCGGTCGCGCGATGGAAATTATTTACGACAAAAAAGATCTAGAAAAATACATCGAGGTTCACGGTCGCTTCATTTTAGACGGCCCAATTCTCGTCGATAAATTTTTGGACAATGCGGTTGAGATCGATGTTGACGCGCTTTGCGACGGCAAAGATGTTTTCATCGCCGGCATCATGCAGCACATCGAGGAAGCTGGAATTCACTCCGGCGATTCTGCTTGCTCACTGCCTCCTTATTCGCTTTCTGAAAAAATGATCAAAGAGATCAAAGCCGCGACAGTTAAGCTCGCAAAGGCTGTTGAGGTTGTCGGTTTGATGAATGTGCAATATGCGGTGAAGGATGAAAAACTTTACATCATCGAAGTAAATCCACGCGCTTCGCGGACAGTGCCATTCGTTGCCAAGGCTACGGGCATCAACATCGCCAAGATTGCGTCGCTGATCATGGTCGGAAAAAAACTCGCTAGTTTCAAACTCGAAAAAGCACGAAATTACTGCGACGATTATTTTTCGGTGAAAGAAGTGATCCTACCATTCGCTCGTTTCGCCAATGTTGACACGCTTCTAGGGCCCGAAATGAAATCGACTGGTGAAGTAATGGGCATCGACAAATCTTTCGAAATGGCCTTCCTAAAAGCGCAATTGGCGGTGGGAAATAAAATTCCGATGAGTGGCAATGTTTTGATCTCGGTTGAAAATCAGAGCAAAAACGCGACGCTGCTTGATCTCGTCAAACAATTTCAAAAAAATGATTTCGGAATTTACGCCACTGACGGCACAGCAAAATTTTTTGAAGAAAATAAAATTCCGAACATCAAGCGCATCAATAAAGAGCAGCAAGGCGGCTACAGCGTCATCGAGTTGATCAAAGAAAAGAAAGTCGACTTCGTCATCAATACCAGCTTCGGCGCAGAATCCGCCGCCCGCAGTTTCAAAATGCGCCGCACCGCTTTGATGAATCGCGTCTTCTACATCACCACCCTCTCCGCCGCCAAATGCTTAGCTGCTTCGGTGCAAAAATTGCGGGAAGAAAAAGATTTCGACGTGTTTTGTTTGCAGAAATTGTAAGAATGTCTTCTCACTTCCAAATCCAAACCTTCGACGAAGTCACTAGCACCAACGATCTCGCCTTCAAACTAGCCGCAGAAAATTCGGCGCAGCATCACACAATTATTCTTGCTAATTCGCAGACGAAAGGCCGCGGGCGGCAGGATCGCAGTTGGATTTCGCCACAAGGAAATTTGTATTTTTCTTTGATTTTGCAGTCGGGAAATTTTGCGAGAGTGACGGATTTTTCTTTTCTCTCCGCCTGCGTGATCGGTGATGTGCTGCGGCTCTACGGCATCAACACAAAATATAAATGGCCGAATGACATCATGCTTGGTGAAAAAAAACTGGCGGGAATTTTGCTGCAATTTCAAAAAATAAATCACGTTCCAACTTTGGTAATCGGGATCGGATTAAACCTCGTTTCAGCCCCAGATTACGCGGCTTCGCTGGCAGATCACAAAATCACGCGCGAAGATTTTTTACAAAAATTTACTGAAATTTTTTCTGCTTACGAAGGTGATTACGCCAGTTTTGGATTCGCTTCAATTCGTGAACGCTGGAAAAAAAATGCCTACAAAATTGGTGAAGAGGTGAGGCTCTCGAGTGGCGCCAGCGGTGTTTTTAGCGATGTTGATGTGGAAGGGAATTTGTTGCTGTTGGAAGATGGGGTGAGGATGCGAAAGGTGATGATTGATGAAATTTTGTAAAGCTGAGCGCTGGAATGGGTTTGTAACTCATTCCACATGTTCATGTTTTTATTGAGACGAAACGGCAGCGTGAGGACTGGATTAAAAACCACATCCTGCGGCAGTATCCTGTCCAGAGCCATGATTTGACAGGACCCGCGTGGCCTCAAGATTTTTTTAAAAAAAAATTCCGGCGCTGGAATGGGTTTGTAACCCATTCCACATGTTCATGTCTTTGTTGAGGCGGAACTGAAGATGAGGACGGGGTTACAAACCCCGTCCTGCAGCATGTCCTGCAGCAGGATTAAAAAATTCCATCAGCTCGCTCTAGGAATGACGGGCATCCGCACACAGTACTTTTAATTTCACAAAAACAAAAATCCCTAACCCAACGCTAGAGCCACTTCGCAAAAATATTTTGTCCAAATTGAAAGTGAAAGTTTCAATTAGGACAAATCGATTTCTAATTTTTGAAAAATTGCTTTTTTTGGATCCAGCATTGGCGTGGGTTTAAGGGGTAATGAATTGTCGCCTTAGGTACACAATTGAAGGGTAACTTGTACAGGTTTGTGCAGAAGGTAATTTTTAAATTTTTTTAAACAGATCAGAGTGCTGGAATGGGTTTGTAACCCATTCCACATGCTCATGTTTTTGTTGAATCAGAACTGAATGTGAGGACGGGGTTACAAACCACTACCGTCCCATCGTCCCCAAACCAAATCCATCAAATCCCTTGATGCACATGGCTTGAGTTGGCATTAAAAGTTTTTTCTATGTTTTTTTGAATCGGGTTTTGGTTTTGGTTTTATAGCAAAACTGCTTCATTTGG
>CAINKA010000161.1 GCA_903849835.1 uncultured Alphaproteobacteria bacterium | reverse complement strand
CTCCAAGTAAAATTATATCAGTGTTTGGATTAGAAATTTTTGCGCATTTGAAGATGTAAGGCAAATATTTGCTATTGCCGTAATGGCAAAAAATTATTGGGGAATTTTTCATTAATTTATGATTTCTGAGACCAATTTAGAGCGTGTCTAGCATGGTCTTCGAGGTTGGTATATTTTGGATGCCAATCGAGATATTCTGTGGCGAATTTTATGTCTGCCATCAGTAAATCTGGATCTCCCGCTCTTCTTTTTCCAATTCTAACTTTAAAGTCTTTGTCGGTTATTTTTCTAAAAATCTCAACAACTTGTTTAACTGAAAATCCGACTCCATTTCCCAAATTTATTTTTGCAGATTTGTTGGTTGCAATTTGTTTTTCAAGTGCCTTCACGTGGGCATTTGCTAGGTCCCAAACGTGAATGTAATCCCTGACGCATGTACCGTCTTCAGTGTTGTAGTCATCTCCAAAAATTACGAACTCGTCGCGTTTTTTATTTATCGCCTGAATCAAAAGTGGGAAAATATTTGCCGGTTTCTCAGAAATTTCTCCGAGTTCTAATTCGGGATCAGCGCCAGTGACGTTAAAATATCTCAAGGCGCTATACTTCAGGCCGTAGGCTTGAGCGTAGCTTTCCAGAATTTCTTCGATCATTAATTTTGAAGTGCCGTAGGGGTTGATCGGTTTTTTTTCCGCATCTTCCGCGATGTATTTTTGCGTCTGATTTGGAATCCCAAAAATCGCTGCCGATGAAGAAAAAATAAAATGTTCAATGTTGGAATCGATGACAGCTTTCAGCAGCGAATTTGTTTTTACGACGTTGTTATCGTAATATTTGTGAGGATTTTTTACAGATTCTTCAACCGACTTAGACCCGGCAATATGAAAGACCGCAAGTGGTTTATATTCTAAAAATATTTCCATCATTTTTTTGTAATCACCAATATCGCATTCAACAAAATCTCCGTATTTTACCAGCTCTTTAAAGCCGGTTGATAAATTATCTAACGCGATTGGATGAAAAGATTTTTGCGATAAAATTTTACAGAGATTTGATCCAATAAAACCAGCGCCGCCGGTGACGATTACGTTTTTGAGTTTCATGATTGTGAAAGAATTTGCTTCAAATTTTTTTCTAATTTTTCCAAATCTACCACCAAACTTGCATGGTGGAAGTCTTTAACTTTGCTGCTCGATCCCATTTCGCATTCTTGGTAAAAATATTTTATGTTCAGCATCGAGGCTAGTTTGTAGTAGTCTGTGACTGCTGTGTTGACATGGGGGCGTGATGCCATTTCTAGTACCGAAGAGCCTTCGGGCATAAAAATTAAATTTGTAATTCCTGCGCCGTGAGGGCTGACGAGATATTTTATTTTTGAGCAAATCGCTATTTGTTCATCGTAAGAAAATTGATCGATGATGATTTTTTTGAAGCCATAGCTTGCAAGTAACTCAACAACTTTTTCCTCATTTTCAACGAAGCGTAAAACTTGTCCTTCGCGTGAAATGTAAATTTTTGGACCAAAATCTGGCGCGGTTTTTACGTCATTCGTTAAAATTTTTCTGATTTCTTGAAATGCGATCGGATGTTGTTTGGACGCGTCAATCAATGGCAATTCAGCAACTTTAATATTTGATTTTCTGCGCAAAAAAACGATTTGATTTTTTTTAATTCCGAATTTTTCGAGCGATGGTAAAACAAATTTGTAGCGCTGATATTTTTTCGGCAGGAAGAGTAGTGAGTTTTCGATGAGATTTTTTTCCCTCAAAATCAAAAGTTTTTTTAGTGCGAAAATGTGCCAGTGGTAGTAATTGCTGGTCCATTCATCGGTGATGAGTAAAAATCTTTTTTCGCTAAAATTAAATTTCGGAAAAATGAATTTGAAAAAAAAGCGGAAACCCTTGCGGTATTTTTCGTAATTTACCCCGATGCAACTTTCTTTAAAAATTTTGAAATAGTTGAAGATAACGGAATTGGTGCTGATGCGGACGTTTTTTAAAATCTGAATTTTCGGCTCAAAACAATTTTCGATCGGAAGATTTTTAAAAATATCGAACTCAGGATTTTTTTCGTCGAAGTTGGCAGGGCGTGGATATTCGTAATTGATTGTTGAAAAGATGTTCTGCATTTTTGGCTTTTATTTTGGGCTGAAATTCGAAGGAGACTGCGCATGAAAATTTTAAACGCAATTCACGCTCAAAGCATTGGCGGAGTTGATCAGGTTTTTAGAAATTATACCGAAATTTTAACTACAAATGGACATGAAGTTGCATTGCTAATTTCTAAAAATGGCAATGAAAAATACGATGCTCAAAAAGTTTTTAAGCTAAAAAATTTTAATCAGATTTTTGATTGCTTTTATTTGTTCGCAATATTGCTTCGATTCAGGCCGGACGTGATCATATGCCATTCGAATCGCTTGATGAAATGGATGAGAATTTTGAAGTTTTTTTCTTCGGTAAAATCGGTTGCGGTGAATCACGGAATTAGTTTTAAAAATTCACTCCACTGCGATTACGTCATCAGCATTAATCAACAAATTGCTGACCTAGTTTCTGCTGCCGGCTTCGACAAAACCAAGTCCTTAGTGCTCCCAAACGCGATTAAGGTTGATCAAGAATATCAGAAAAAAGTTTTAAAGAATCCGCCAAAAATTGGAATTTATGGACGGTTAGAACCTCGGAAAGGCTTCGATATTTTAATGAAAGCTGGTGAAATTTTAGCGAAAAATGGACGTGATTTTCGTTTTAAAATCGGAGGTTTTGAAGTGCCGGGAAGCTACGGTTGGCCCGTAGTCAAAGACTCAGCAAAAAATCACGAAATTTTTGAAAAATGTGAATTTGTTGGAACTGTTTTGGATAAGAAAATTTTTTTCGAAGATGTTGATATTTTTTGCGTTCCATCCCGCGAAGAGCCGTTCGGATTGGTAATTTTGGAAGGATTCTTATTCTCAACTTTAGTGATTTCCTCCGATAGCGATGGTGGAAAATTTTTAATCGAACATGAAAAAAACGGTCTGCTTTTTGCGAATGGAGATCCTGTCGATTTAGCAAAAAAAATTGAAAATATTTTGGATAATTCTGGAATTTATCCAACTCTAACCAACCAAGCATATTTGCGGCTTGAAAAAGAATTTTCTTTTGATTTTCTATCGCGAGAAATGAAAAAAATTCTGAAGAAAATTTCCCAATAAAATGCTCAAAAAAATCTTTTTATTCATCGTGATTTGCGGCTTGTCTTCTTGCAGCATTTTAGCTGAGCCAATGCCAAAAAGTTGGCAATGGGGGATGAAGCCGCGCCCTTTAACGGGAGTCAGAAATTTTCCTTCAACCGATAGTGAATATGGAAAAGGTTTTAAAGATGGCTGCAACTCTGCTTGGGATGCGAGTTCTAAAGGCCTTCTTTCAGATATTAACGACAGAAAATTTGACTATAAGCGCATGATAAAAAGCGGAGATTACAACACTGGCTGGTGGGATGGGTTTGAGCAATGCACCTATCTTCTCGATTGGGATGTCCTATAAACTTTAAGAAAAAACGTGAAAATATTTTTCGCAATCTCAGCTCTAATTCTTTTTTGCTCTGCATGCCGAATGCCGGATAATTTCGGATTTTATCAGCCGGTTATGATGGAGTTATCGGTTCCCGATGGTCCGCCAGAATACAAGGCGGGCTGGCATGCTGGATGTAAAACCGCCCTGAGCAATAAATCCTTTGCTAATGCCTCTGTTTACCAAGATGACAAAGGAGCGACATTCGGTAGTGGCGTTCACAATCACGATCCAATGTATCAAACCGCTTGGGGTCAGGCATATTTTGCTTGCTACACAACCGTTTCTGAGTTTACCCTTAGGTCTTCCACACAGCATTCGCCACTAGAGTAACCAATTTAAATTATGAAAAATTTTGCTAAAAAATTTTCTGTTATGATTTTTTTTGTGGGTTCTTTTTTAGTCACTGCATCATGCCAAAAAAGAATGGCGAATTTTTTGCCAGCTAGGGCGGACAAGGAAATGACGTTTGAGGAGGGGGAAGTGTCGCCAGAATTTAAGCAGGGGTGGGATGATGGTTGCGAGGTTGGAATGGCTGGGGGAAGCAACACTTTTTATCAAATGTTTTATCGCAATAACGTGGTGGATGGGTATAAAATGACGAGCTCTCCAGATTACAAAGCGGGTTGGGGAAATGCTTTTTGGTTTTGCTATCGTACGGATTGGACGAGACAAAGAAGTTCGATCTGGGGCTCTATATTTAGCGGGTATAGATGAAACTTTTTACAAAATTTTTTGCCGTCATTATTTTGTTAGAGCTTGTTGGTTGTAAGTGGTTTACTACTGCAACAACGCCACTTCTCATGTTCTCAAGCGTTAAAACACCGGACGGCCCTCCATCATTCCAACAAGGCTTCAAAGACGGATGTTCCACGGTTTTATATTCTCGTGGCAATGTTTGGTTTCGCACGCGTTACAAATACACTTACGATACGAAAATGATTGGAAATCCGGAATATCGCTTTGGTCACTCCAGAGGTTACTCCGCTTGCTTCCACGCCATTGTTGGTGGTAACCAATCGTCATTCGATCGCTATATTGCACCAGGAACTCCACCTGGTGGTGGTTTTGGTTATGGTGTTCTTGATACGAAGGCCGGAGATGTTAATAATGCTTGGGGCGGATTTTTTGGAGATTCTGGAATACAAAACATTCTCAACATGAGCGAAGGTGGGGTTAACGGTAATTTTGCTTTATTGGGTGGAGATGGAGGTCAGGGAAGCGTATTCACATCAAATCCACTTTGGGCTGGCGGCTCAAGTGGACAATTTTTTGGACAATAAAAATGTTTAGAGTCTGTCTTAAAAATTTTCTCACAATCTGCTTAATTTTTTCCATCACTTCCTGCGCAAAAAATTGGTATAAACCAATGGGGCAAATGCTGTTTAGTCATATGCCAAAAGACGGATCTCCAGGATTTAAATTGGGATGGATTCACGGATGTCAGTCCGGAATGGGTTCTGGATTTGGCAGCAGTGTATTTATGAATTTTTATTCTTGGAGTCGCGATCCTGACATCACTTCAATAAATCCTGACATCTTCAAAATCAGAACGCGTTACAAAACAGAATTAAAAAATATCGATTGGAATAATGAAGCTGAGATCAAGAAAAATTTTAGCGATTATAACACGATTTTTTGGGGCGCTCACGCTTTTTGTCGACACTCTTTGCTGGGCATGCAACAAACAGCTAACATGACACCACCTATTCCGGGAGACGAGCGTTACGTTCCTGGAGCTGATAATTTAGGCAGCGTTTGGAGATTGAACGGCAGGGGTGATGTGCGTATCGGAAGTCCAGTTGGTGGTGGTTTCTGGTAAATCAGCGAACATTTTTCTTTGCGGTTTTTTTTCGCGATTTCTATAAATCCCAAATCCTAAATTCTAAATTCCAACTCCCCCATGCTTCTCAAACTAACAGTTTTTCTTCCGCTTTTCGGTTTTTTATTTTCTGGAATTTTTTCGCGAATTTGTGCGAAAAAATTTGCCGATAAATTCGCGCAGTTTTTTTCCTCAGCTTTGTTGATTGCCTCTGCGATCTGCGCTGCGATTGTTTTCGCCGATGTTTACCAAAATAAAATTAACGAAACCGTCACGCTGATTAGCTGGATTTCTTCCGGCGATTTTTCCGCCAATTGGTCGCTAAAACTTGACTCGCTCACTGCGATCATGCTCGTCGTAGTTACTGTGGTTTCTAGCCTCGTTCATGTTTATTCCATCGGCTACATGCATGAAGATAAATCGATCGCGCGTTTCATGTCTTACCTCTCGCTCTTCACTTTTTTCATGCTGGCGTTGGTTACGGCGGATAATTTTGTTCAACTTTTTTTTGGCTGGGAAGGAGTCGGCGTGGCCTCATATTTGCTGATCGGATTCTGGTTTAAAAAACAATCTGCAAATGCCGCGGCGATGAAAGCTTTCATTGCAAACAGAGTTGGGGACTTTGGTTTAATCCTCGCCATCGCCTTGATTTACCTGACTTTTGGCACTGTCGAATATGCCAAAGTTTTTGCCGAAGTTGGAAATCATTTGAGCGATAAATTTACACTTTTTGGCAGCGAGTTTAGTTCGATCGATGCGATTTGCATTTTGCTTTTCATCGGTGCGATGGGCAAGTCGGCGCAGATCGGGCTTCACGTCTGGCTTGCTGATGCGATGGAAGGTCCGACGCCAGTTTCCGCTTTAATTCACGCTGCGACGATGGTGACGGCGGGAGTGTTTTTAGTTGCGCGCTGTTCGCCAATTTTCGAATTTTCTGAAATCGCACTTACAATGGTGACATTGGTCGGAGCCACGACAGCGCTGTTTGCCGCAACAATTGCTCTCACACAAAATGACATTAAAAAAATCATCGCTTACTCGACTTGTTCACAACTTGGCTACATGTTTTTTGCTTGCGGAGTTTCTGCTTATTCGGCCGCGATTTTTCATCTTGCAACTCACGCCTTCTTCAAAGCCTTGCTATTCCTAGGCGCGGGTAGCGTGATTCACGCGATGCATCACGAACAAAACATTCAGAAAATGGGCGGAATTTGGAAAAAAATTCCATTCACTTACGCGATGATGTGGATCGGATCGCTTGCGTTGGCAGGTTTTCCGCCATTCGCCGGATTTTATTCCAAGGATGTAATTTTGGAGGCGGCTTTCATGTCTGAAAGTCACGTCGGAAAATTGGCCTATGCGATGGGAATTACTGCGGCATTTTTAACCGCTTTTTATTCTTGGCGCTTGTTGTTCCTAACCTTCCACGGCAAGACGCGTGCGGATCACCACACTTTTGATCACGCTCACGAAGCTCCATTTTCGATGTTAATTCCGCTTGCTGTTTTGGCGGTTGGATCGATCGCTGCAGGATTTTTCGGAGCGAATATTTTGCACATGGTTTCCTCTGCGGTTTCAGCCGAAGGCAATTTTTTCGAAGGCGCAATCTTTGTTGCGGCAGAAAAAATTAATTTGCTTGAAGAAATTCATCACGCGCCATTTTTGGTAAAAATTTCTCCGCTAATTGTTGGCGTGATTGCGATTGCTTTGGCTTATGTTTTTTATCTCAAAAAAACTGACCTGCCGGAAAAATTAGCAAATGCTGTGAAACCGCTCTACAAGCTGTCGCTCAACAAGTGGTATTTTGACGAAATTTACGAATTTATTTTAGTAAAACCGACAAAAAAAATCGGCGATTTTTTGTGGAGAATCATCGACGTAAAATTTGTTGACGGCGTTCCGAATGGTGCTGCAATTTTTTGCAAAATCATGTCGGGAAAAATTTCTAAATTGCAAAGCGGTTATATTTTTAACTACGCCTTGTGGATGATTTTAGGCGTGATCGCGATTGGATTTTTCCTCATTTCTTCCTTCAAAAAATTGATGTTGTTTTAATTTTTTATGGATCAAAAAAAATTACGCGACTGTCTTGGACTCTTCGGAACCGGCGTAATTATTGCTTGCGCGCGCAAAAGAAATTTTCTTGCTGAAACTTTTTCAGCGCAGAGAATTCTTGATCATAAGCTTTTCAGCGAAACAAATCTCGGAAAAAATTTGCTGATAAAATTAAAAAAAATTTTCAGCGACGAGTTTTTTGGAATCACAATAAATTCTTTTTCCTCAGTTTCTCTCGAGCCTCCGTTGGTGATGTTTTGCATCGATAATAAATCTGCAAATTTGAGCTTGTTCAAAAAAAATCGTTACTTTTCTTTAAACATTTTGAGTCAAGAACAGCGCGCTTTGGCAGCTGCATTCGCTAAGCCAAAAAATAGCACAAAATGGGGAGTCGAATCTTATTTTTTTAGCAAAAAAGGAAATCCAATTTTTCAAAATTCCCTCGGATTTTTTGAATGTAAAAAACACCGCGTGATCAAAGCTGGAGACCATCATGTTATCATCGGAGAGGTTTTGGATTTCGAAAAAATGAACGACAAAAATCCTCTTTTTTATTACTCAGGAAAATATGCTTCGCTGCAAAAATAATTAAAAATTTATGTTTGATCAGACCTTAAAAGAACTGCTTCTGGACCGCGTTTGTAATTCAAAAATTATTACCGATCTAAAGAAATCTGGTAAGGCAGATGGTGAAATTAAGATTCTATGCATAGCAACCGGCAAGACTCTCAATAATTTTTTATTAAAAACTTTAATTGCGGAAACGCCTTATCAAATCAGCGTCAATCATATCTCAAGTGGCAATGAAGAGAGCGAGAAAGTAGAAAAATATACTCAGTATTTTGAGCAAAATTATAAAAACTCTCGTAATAAATTTTTGCAAAGTAGGTACCTTGGAAATAAACAAATAAATATTATCGGTCTTGCGGATGAAGATGTAGAGGCTTTGGAAACCATTTACGAATTATGCCGCAACAATCATTTTGATGCCATCATTTTTGATTATTTTTTGGATGAGTTGAGTGATCCAGCTATGTCATCGGGATTATATTTTAAGCTCAATCAGCTTTTTTCATTAGAGCAGCATATTCCAGATTTTCTCTTTCCATTCAAAGACGTGAGTTACAAAAATTTTAGTGCTGATATTTTTCTGAACTTGCCGATCGAGTTGATAAATTTTGAAGAAATAATTGGTCCAGATAAAAATATTTTAGATGAAATTTTGAAAGACGAAAATAGCAGGGACGATAATCAGCTGTATTGGATGGTGGATCGAAGCTATCGTCACAGAGGTGAACTAAATGCGCTGTTTAGATATCTAATTTCCAAATCTTCGCCGCCGAATATTTTATTCTTTATCGATAAGCATGGTGACAAAGTGGCTAAAAAAATGTACCTACATGCGGTATGCGATTTGCTTTTATTTTGCGATGCGAATTGCGAGCTGATTGATCGCTGTTTGGAAAAAAGCGAAAGCAATGATTGGCAAATAAATCAAATTTTAATTTATCACTTAAACAAGTTCGCACACTTGCAGGACGCGCCTCAAACATGGTATGACGCGACAGAGTTTTTTTATAATCGGTTTAAAGAGCTAATAACAGAAGATACGAAGAGTCAGCTCACAGATTTGTCGCAGAGAGTTGGATATAGGAATGAAAAGTTATTCGATTTTTTGATTAATAAACTTGACTGTTCTGCTGCGGAATCGATGGCTCGTTTAGTAAATTTGGATGTGACAAAAAATGTTCCACCGGAACAAATTTTAAAAAGATTAAATTATATTTTTGAACGCTTTAAAGAAAAAATATCTTCATCTGATTTGAACAAGGCATTAATTTTAGCCAGTAAAATCAACGGTGGAGATGAGATTGTTGCAAGGTTGATAACAGCAGGCGCGAATCAAGAGATCGTAAAAAATAACAAAAAAAATTATGGTTGGTCAAAATTTTTATTAGCTGATCAGGCTCAAAATGTTGTCGAGGCAAATCATGTTGACTGGGTTAGGTCAAATTTTTTGAGCTATGTTGAAACGATGAATGATTTTCTTTTTGATGAGGATTACGGATATTACGCTTCGGGGATTGTAAAAATTGGTGGTCAGGCTGCAGATTTTTCAACTAATGTAACGAATGGTAAGGGATTCGCTTTTCTATTGTCCTTACTCGTTATTGAAAAATGGAAGGCTACAAAAAAACCAAAAAAATTTATTATTTTAGAGCTTTGCGGTGGTAACGGAAAATTGGCAAATGATATTTTAACGATCATAGAAACCCTGTCTTCAGCCTTGCCAGAGTTGAGTGGATTATTCGATTCTGTGATTTACAGAACGGTTGATATTTCTCACGGT
>CAINKA010000160.1 GCA_903849835.1 uncultured Alphaproteobacteria bacterium | reverse complement strand
GAATCATGCTTCGACAGGCTCAGCATGACATAAGCTCAGTACATGACGCTGAAGTTTAATCGGCTTCTTCAAGTGGAATGGGTATATTGAGCAGAAAAAAATCCGCTAATACGCAAGCCATCATGGCTTCGCCAACAGGAACGGCGCGGATTCCGACGCATGGATCATGTCGACCCTTGGTGACAATCTCGCAATTATTTCCATCCAAATCGATTGTTTTTCTTGGAATTAAAATCGAGCTAGTCGGCTTCACAGCGAAGCGCACAACGATATCTTGGCCGGAAGAAATTCCTCCAAGAACTCCGCCGGAATGATTTGACGAAAAATTTACCTCACCATTTTCTGACCACATTTCATCCGCTAATTCACTTCCTCTTTTCGACGCCGCATCCATCCCAGCGCCGATTTCCACGCCTTTCACTGCATTGATCGACATCATCGCCGCAGCTAATTTTGCATCGAGCTTGTTGTAAATTGGCTCACCAAAACCAGCGGGAACATTTTTCGCAACCACTTCAATCACCGCGCCAGCAGAGTCTCCAGACTTTCTGATCTCCAGCAAATAATCTTCAAAATTTTTCGCAGCGTTTTTGTCAGGACAGAAAAAATCATTTTTGTCGATTTCAGAAAAATCAATTTTCGTGCGATCGATTTTTTTCTCGCCGATTTGCGTTAAATATCCCGTAATTTCGATTCCCGTTTTTTCTAAAACTTTTCGAGCGACAGCTCCTGCAGCAACGCGCATTGCGGTTTCACGAGCTGAGGATCTTCCGCCGCCGCGATAATCACGAATGCCATATTTTTTGAAATAGCTGTAGTCAGCGTGAGAAGGGCGAAATTTATTTTTGATTTCGGAATAATCGTCTGATTTTTGATCTTCGTTAAAAATTATTAAACTGATTGGAGTGCCTGTAGTCTTACCCTCAAAGACACCTGACAAAATTTTTATTTGATCTTTTTCTTGGCGTTGAGTTGTGAATTTCGATTGTCCGGGGCGACGTTTATCGAGGTGTTTTTGAATGTCAGATTCGTTTAAATCGATCAGAGATGGACAGCCATCAATCACGCATCCGATTGCTTCGCCATGGCTTTCGCCCCAAGTTGTGAATGAAAATATTTCGCCGAATTTATTGCTCATAAATTTATTTTTTTTCTGTTTTATTCAAAATCAAAACCGGATTTTTTGTGAAAACTAAATGATCTCCTTCTTCGTCAATTTTCAACTCTCCAGCTGTGATATTGCCGATGTCTCCAGTTGCAAAAACATCGTATAAAATCACTTCATTTTCATCTTTGTGAAAAGCTTTTTTTGCCTGAATGTGATAAATTTTTGAGTCATTATGTTGAAAATTAATCCGAGGATTAGTCATGATTTTTTCAGTTTTATATTTTTCAGGATCATCTTTGAACTTGTTCACCAGCTTGATCGCACGGCTTTGATTGAAAGCGTAAAAAACATAAATCAACAAACCGCCGACAATAAAAAAATAGCACAAAATTGTTAGAAAATTTTTGATGCGTAAATGTGATTCGATGAGCTTTAAAACTTGCTCGGTTTTGAGATCCATTATTTTTTAGTTTGTTCGAGTGTGACTGAGAAAGAATCAAGCGATTCAACGGCTCCCAACTTATCAATTTCAAGTTTGCATCTGGTGATGCGACTATCTTGCATGATCAAATTCATCACTTGCTGCGCCATTTTTTCAACCAATTTGAACCTAGTTGTCGCGATTAAATTTTTTATTTTGCTGCTGATTTCATCGTAATCTATCGCGTCAGAAATTTCGTCGCTTTCGAGTGATTTTATAAAATTACTTTCGAGTTCGACATTCACGATAATCTCGCGATCAACCTTCTCCTCCCAGCTGTGAACGCCAAGAATGGTTTTTAGTTTTAGATTTTTTATTTTGAGGATCATCGATTGATTTTTTTGTGAGCTTGTTGAAATTGCTGCAAAACTTTTAAGGCATTGCTTCAGAAGCTGTCTAGCATCTTTTTCAAATTATAAAATCATGACACGATCAACAACGCGAATAGCGGCAATTCATTCGGAAACGATCTCAACGAAATTAGCGGAAAGAATTTCGAAAGGAGATGTTCCGTCAAAAGAAGAAATTAAAAAATTGGAAACTCAAGATGGCGATGCAAAACAACAAAAAAAACAACAAGATCACGCTCTAAAAATCGTCAAAATCATCGCAAAGCTCGTTGAAAAAAATATCGATCCAAAACACTTCGCCTCTTTCATCGAAAGTATCAGCGAGGCTGACATGTTGGATCCGGTTGCTCAAATATTTGCCTTAGCAGCAAACAAGATTCCTAGTTCGGTTACAGATGCCATTGGCACAGCTGCAAGTTCTGTTGGCGACGCTGCAAGCACTGTTGCGAATATTGCTAGCGTCAATGCAAGCGACTTTTTAAGCGGTATTTCAGATTCGGCAGAATTGCTTTCCGCTTTCTCGGATCCAACTGGAATAAGCGCTGCAGTTAGCATCGTCGGAATCGCTGCAAAAGCTTCTGTGTTCTTGCTTCGCGCCGTTGAAAGCAATGTTGAAAATCCTACTCTAAAGAGCTTTGTCGGAGCGTTAGCGGATGCTGGGGCTTTAGTTTCCACCGTCACCGATATTGCAAAAAACTTTACTGTGCCGGGAATTTTTCTCGCGATTGCAAAGCAGGTTGGAGATGGTGTAAGTGAAACAGTGCCAGTTGGAAGATCTGGAACTGGTGAAAAATCCTCGGGAGAATCTGTGGGAGAAAAATTCGCGAATGCATTGCAAGAATTTTTTACTAAATCACCAGAAACAAAAGAGTTGAAAGCGAGATACGAAGGATCGTCTGAAAAAGATGAAAAGGATATACTCAAAGCAATCGCAGAGGCTTTAAAAAATGCTGCCGAAAAATCTCAAAAGGAATCTGAAAAAAGAAAAGAGGGCTATGAACGCAGAGCCGTAGCCGTTTACAGCAGATAAACACCGTCAAAAATGCCAAATCAAAAAATCATCTCGCTAAAAAAATATAAAAATTCTCGAACGCTAAAAAAAATTGGAGAATCTAAAAAAATGTTTTTTCTCGTAATCGTCGTTGGAGCCGTGCTCGGCCTATTTGTGTGGAATCGCTATGTTGAAAATTTTGCGGCAATTGACGTGAAAATTCCTGAATCGAAAAATATTATTTTTAACGATCAGGCTCCGATTGCGATGACTACAACTCAAATCGCAAATGAGTTCGAGCATTCAGACAGTAAGCCAATCCTGCTCTACATTTACACAACTTGGTGCAAAGTTTGTGTAAAAAATTTTACGACCATCAATGAAATTTCTCGTGAATTCCAAAACACAGATCTGCAAATAATCGCGATCGCAATTGATCGAAACCTAGAGCCAGCAAGCCTTCAATCCTATCTCGGAAAATTCGGCGACATTTATTTTCAGCCACGTTTCCTAGCCTTCAAAGAAGGCTTCATGGAGTTTTTGCAGAAAAAAAATATCAACTACAACAACCGCATACCCTTCACAGTGTTGATTTCGCGCGATGGCGAAGTGGTTATGAAATATTCCGGCGCAAAAAATAAAAATTTTCTGAGAAACAAAATTGTTAAGGAACTTTACGGGAGTTAGGGAATTTTAGATTTTAGATTTTAGATTTTAGATCTTACGATTTCCACAAATCTAAAATCTAAAATCTAAAATCTAAAATTAATGCTCCCAATCCACCTCTTCAACACCCTCTCCCGCAAAGAAGAAATCCTCAAAACCATCGAGCCAGATCACCTCAAAATTTATGTTTGTGGGCCGACGGTTTATGATCGGCCGCATTTGGGCAATGCGCGATCGGTTGTGATTTACGATTTATTTTTCCGACTTTTTAAAAATATTTTTCCTCGCGTTACTTACGTCCGCAACATCACCGATGTCGATGATAAAATTAACGCTGCTGCAAAAGAACGAGGCATTTCGATTCAAGAATTAACAAAAAAAAATACTGATTTTTTTTACGCTGACATTGATGCGCTAAACGTCTTGCGCCCTACATTCGAGCCGCGCGCAACCGATCACATTCCGGAAATGATTGCCATGATTCAAACACTCATCGCCAAAAATCATGCTTACGAAAATCGCGGGCATGTTTTGTTCGATGTTGAGTCTTACAAAAATTACGGCGCACTTTCCAATCGTCATCTTGACGAAATGATTGCCGGCTCGCGCGTTGAAATTGCGACTTACAAAAAAAATCCGCTCGATTTCGTTTTATGGAAACCGGCGGATGAGCAAGATGATCCTTCGAGCATGTTTGAAAGCCCGTGGGGCAAGGGTCGACCCGGATGGCACATCGAATGTTCGGCGATGAGTAAAAAATATCTCGGCGCCGATTTTGACATTCACGGAGGAGGGGCGGATCTGCAATTTCCGCATCACGAAAATGAAATCGCGCAAAGTTGCTGCGCAAATGATCATTCGCATTTCGCACGCTTTTGGATTCACAACGGATTCTTGACGGTGGATGGCGAAAAAATGAGCAAGTCGCTAAAAAACTTCATCACGGTGCGAGACCTTTTGAATCAAGGGATCTCCGGCATTGTGATTCGCTATCTCTTGCTCTCAACCCACTATCGCAAACCTTTTGACTTCAACCAAAAAGCCTTGGATGACGCACAAAAATCGATCGAAAAATTTTATTCTGTTCTGCCTCTTTTTAAAAAAGATGGCAGCGTCGCACAAAGCACAACTCAAAAATTAGGATTAAAAAACAAAATCATCGAGCATCTTTCGGAAGATTTGAACATCTCAAAAGCAATCGCATTTCTCCACGAAATTGCGAAAGAAATAAAAACTAAAAATGATGAGAATTTAAAAATAGAATTTGCTGAAACGCTTGATTTTCTAGGATTGCTCGATGTTAATTTTTCAGCACAAAAATCATCGATCACAAAAATTGACGAAGATTCAATCAACTCCCAAATCATTCTCCGCCTTCAAGCCAAGCAAGAAAAAAATTTTCAAAAAGCCGATGAAATCAGAAAAAATCTTTTAGCTCAGGGGATAATTTTGGAAGATGTAATTGGTGGAAAAACGGTTTGGAAGTTTTCTGCGTGATGGCGGGACGACACGTGGGTCGTCCCCTACGAATTCTAATGTGATGCAACGCGGGATGACACGTGGGTCGATCCCATACACAAAATTCTAAAACCGTAGGGGTGGACCCACGTGCTCCAAATCATGCTTCGACAAGCTCAACATGACACCGAGTTGTTAAAACACCTGTCAATGTATGCTTGCAAACACAATGCGGGATGACATGCAAATCGGTCATCTACGTAAAATAATAAAAAATTATCAAGCCGCATCAAATATGTTTCTTGACATTAAAATCCTCACTTCATAAATCGTTTTTTTGGAAAAAAATTTCCTTCAAAATTTCAGTTTTTAAAAATTAATTTTTTAAATTTATGTCCGCTCCCGCTCCCGCTCCCGCTCCCGCTCCCGCTCCCGCTGCCGCTCTCGATGCCGATGCCGCTGCCGCTCTCGATGCCGATGCCGCTGCCGCTCTCGATGCCGATGCCGCTGCCGCTCCCGCTCCCGCTGCCGCTGCCGATCTCGCTCCCGTTCTCGTTCCCGCTGCCGCTGCCGCTGCCGCTCACGATGCCGCTGCCGCTGCCGCTGCCGCTCTCGATGCCGCTGCCGCTGCCGCTGCCGCTGCCGCTGCCAACGGTGGTGACGCTCCAGGCGGAGGAGGGGATGAAGCAGGAGTTGATGTTGGCGTAGAATCTGTCAAAAAGTGGAAAGCAAAATTAATGGAATTAGGAGGTGAAAAACTTGGAGATGAATCATCTGAAGAAGAAGTGGAAATGATCGAAATAAAGATTAAAAGAGGAGCAATTACACGGACGGCTACGTTTGTGTTTGTGGAGGGATTAGCTACAGGAACAATTTATAATGAAAACAATGAAGAAAAAGAAGGCTCAGAGATTAATGAGTTCTTTGGTTTAGACTTAAAACTCTCGAACGAGGAGTTGAAGAAAGAGCTCGGCTTGTTGGTAATTACAGAAGAGGAATTACTGGAATCAAACCGGGCAAAGTTTTCTGATCTTCTTCTAGCAGCGAGGACGGAAGGCGGAGTGGAAGTGGAAGATAGCGGAGACGCTAGTTGCGGACGCTACAGAATAAGAGGCGTAGAGCAAGATATTGCTTTTGAAGGAGTCATATCAATAAACTCAACCGATTCCTCGGTTACGGTATTGGGGTGGAATGATGCCTCGGCAGAACAGGCACTAAAAGAATACATTGAAAAAGAATTATACTCGGAGATAGAGCTAGAATGGGATACGTTTATAAGAGCAATAGGCGATATAGCCACGAAGAAAGAGAGGCAAGTACAAGAGCTGATAACGAGAGCTGGTGAAATTGGTTTTTCTCCAAAAGAAGGTAGCTTCCATCTGGAAAGCAGTAGAAAACTTTTGTATCGCGATGGTCTTGTAGATGTGGAAGAGACGCTTGTTATTAGCGTTAGCAAAGATACAGCTAATGGTATTAAGGTGGAATTTTGTAAGTCTGATGGAGAACCAATTACTTCTCTTAGAGGTGTTAAGCTCACCGAAAAAGGAAGAATGGATAGAGAATCAAAACTAAAAAAGAGGCTTCTCGAAAATGAGCCCCCAATTTCTACGGAAGAAAATTTTTGGGAAGCTATAGAAGAGATCGAAAAACCTAAATCTGCTTACGGTCGAATAGGTGTTGTGGGCGCAACTTTTAGCGAACTTTCTATAGCTAAATGCGAAGTAGTGTCTGGAGAGGCTGTCGAATCGGATTGTGTTTACCTCCCAATTGAAAGTAAAAATCTTCATAAAAGTTTAAAGCTAGCCACGCATTACTCGATAAGTAGAGCTGGCGTATGTGAGCTTGTTCAGAAAGGTGATAAAGGCGCCTATTCGACATTAACTACAGGTGGGCTATCAGAAAAAGAAATTAACAAAATAAAAAAAGAAGTAACGGCAAAATCAAAGGCAAGAGTAATTTCTGTAACAAGGCCGGATCAATGGAAGAGGCCATCTACAAAAGAGAGGCTCGCAGTCAAATCGGAGGATAAGTTAGCAAAATCGGCAGCAGAGCTTCTGCAAATAGGCGGAAAAATTATATGCAAGATTGATGAAGATACCGGTGAGTTAAAATCTTGTGTAAGATTGCGGTTAAACCCACCAATAGAGATTGTGTCAGAAAAAAATGATGATGAAAAATTGTCGGTCGTTTTTTACGAAATATCTGAAGATGGAAAATGTATTTTGAGAGATGCAGAAGAAAATGAAATTCTGGCTAATCCATTCGGAAAAAGTGGCGTTAAAGCCAAGGAGTTTGCCGACGCTCTCTCGACGGCGATTACATTACTAGAAGCTGATGAGAGCTCTGTAGACAATCAATACGGGGCATTCTTAGCTCCCGCTCCCGCTCCCGCTCCCGCTCCCGCTCCCGCTCCCGTTTCCGTTTCCGTTTCCGTTTCCGCTTCTTGGCGAGTAACAGAAAGAATAAAGAGTAATGCGGAAAAAACCAAATCATTACCAGCAATTGCTGCAGAAGTTACAAAAAAATCCTTTGAAAACTGCGAAACTGAAACCGATTTAATAAAATTGTTTTTGTTCGGTGACGACAAAAAATATTTGAACATGGCTAAAAGTGTTGAGGTGTATGAAAAAGGAACTCATAATGGCTGGAGAAAAAAGGGGGCAGGAAAAAGATATGAATTTGTTTTTACCGGCAAAGATTCTATGGGGAAAACTTTTAAATCTAAAGTCATAGTAAGAATGCCGACAGGAGTTACTGAGATAAGTAGCCAAGATGCTGTTGTAGAATGTTCTTCTGGAATAGAAACGTTGATCGGAGCAGTTGAAAGTACCGCTATTGCCACGAGCGGAGCTGATTCCTCCGCAAGTGATGAAGTGTGGAATAGAAAAAAACAATGGGCGATCGATCGTAAAAAAGAAATGGAAGTAAAAGAGAAGGTAAAAAAATTATCGATTGCTAGGGTTGATCTTAGTGCGGCTTCTGATCCTACCGATGTTTGCAAGTCCAAAAGCGATTTGTTAAAAGCGATCATAATTGGATATGACAAAGCATATCTTGGCAGGGCTACAAAGATTGAATATTCTGACAAAGGAACGCATAATTTAAGGTCTCGTAGCGCTAGAGAAATGCTTCATATCGGCAGTAAAGAGGCAAAGACAAAAGGGGAAAGGTATAAAATTATATTCGGCGATAATGAAGCTGTGGTTAAAATTAGACTTCCAAAGGGGGCTAGTTTAGAGAAGGATGTTCAAGATATATCTTCTTCTGCAAATATTCTAGAATCTAACGTCGAAGTAGAGGAGTTGATTAAAATAATTAAAAAAAGTCTTCCCGAAGAAGGGGTGGCAGACTTTGACACTAGGGCGGCCTTTTTTATCAAAAAGGCAGAGACGTTAAAGGAACTATCGTTGAAAGAAGAGCGTTTAGAACAATATAAAAAAATATTTCCTAAAGTAAAAGAAATTCCGAGTAGTGTAAAAAATGCGCTCAATACTAAAGCTGAAAAAAATTTATTAAAAAACATTAGCGAGTTGACTGCGGTCGACATAAAAAGAGTGCTCGGCAACATTTTGATTTCTAAATCAAAGCAGGCAGATTTTGAGTATGCTGTTACAAGATCATATCAGCAACATACGTTTTATTTTACAAATGATGATGGTGAAAAATTTAGCTGTATTATCAAAATCGATATCACTAAGGGTTCATCAGGTAGGGAGAGTGGAGCAATTATGCCTGATTTTATTTTGGATTGGATTCCGGCAAAAAAAGAACCAAAGCCAACTTTAGAAGATGTTGTAAAGGCTATGGATGCAAAAATGCTTTTGTCATTACCAGGCGAAGAGTCGGAGAGTCAAGCAAGGAAGGGGCAACTAATTGCTAGGGTAGCGGCACTCGAACCTACTGCAAATACAACTGAGGCAACCCCCGTTAGAAGCAGAAAAAAGCACGCTCGTTCAGATGGCGGCGAGGGCGCCACTTCTAGGTCGGTGGACAAGTTTCCACTGCCAGAAGGTGGCCTTACTCATAGGTTTCTGTGGAACTGCCGCTATGCCTCCATGGAGGGGCGGGTGGTAACGCTATATGATGCAAAGGGTAATAAAACAGTTACTGGTAATAAAATAAGTGCACACAATATAGACGCCGTTGTTGCTCAACAAGAATTACATGTGGATTTGCAAAGCAGAATTAATAGTGTCTGTGAAAAAGCCAGAATAGCAAGACCAAAATATTACACAGAGTGTAAAACGGAGCAAGAGCTTCTTTTGTTTATTGTATCAACGATATCAAAGAGCAAAGCTGTTGAGAAGAGTAGTGGTAGCAAGGGTGGGGGGGAGCTAAAGTTTTCATTTTCTTCAACCGATGGTACTACTATAAGCATCGTGATTCCAAAAACTATGGACTTGCGCGTAACTGGTGGTAGCGTAGACGACTTGTTGAAAATAGCTGGTCCCGCACTTGGAAGAGACGGCACTGAGATATCAACTTACTGGACTGATAAACAACAAGAGATTACCGCTACTAAAGCGAGAGAAGGGGCTTCTTTAAAGAGATCTGCAATAAGTAGTGGTAGTGGGAAGGCGAGATGGGAAGAAGACGTGAAAGGTACGATACCAGGGCAGTCCCCCGCAAGAGCAGTAGCAAGGGCCCATGGTGAGCCCGCGAGATCTGGTGTTGATCGCAGAAAATAATTAAAGAAATATGTAAGACGGTTATTATCTCTTGTCCACCCTCAATTCGAGATATCAGGGAATTGATCGGGGCAATCAACAGAGATTTGCTTAAGGATAATGAGGCGTTTAGGCGTAATGCTGCAATAGTGGGGTTAGGAACTTCTTTTGGTGAAGCAGCAACAAAGGCAAGCCTGATAAAAGAGCTAACAACTCTAGGGTTAGAAACTACTATAGCTACAGTCAAAGGAAGCTACCGCACTTTTTCAAGAAGTTGAGTCAATTTTTAATTTCATCAGAACAGAATTAAAAATCAGCTTTTAAATTGCTCGGATGTTTACAAAACCTCATAAACAATTTTAAGCACAGGAATATCTTCCGATCCCATCCCATCAAGCTTTCTAGCGTTATCTTTTTTTGACCGAATTTCTTGAGGTGATTCCATAACTTTCTCCATTCCATGATTCTGCGAACCGGCAAAATTCACTGAATTGTTTTTTTGAAAAAATCGATTTATCGCGATTTTATTCAACTTTCTTTCAGATCCTCGAATTCTAAATTTCATTTCTAAAATCCTCTCCTCGCCTTTTTTCAATTTGTAATTGCTGTCGCAAAGGCACTGATAAATAACAATGCCATCTCTAGCTTTTTCGGGATCGACATGAAGCTTGATTCGAAAATTAATGAAGTGATCAGAATTATTTTTGATGCGATAAGTTATTTTATTGTTGCGATTTGCAACTGTTGTGATGCTTGGTTCGAGCGGCTCAAATTCAAGATCGGTGTGGTAATTATCGATTCCAAAAACAACTCCGTAAGGATTGCTTCCCTCCTCTCCATGCAGGTAATAAGAAAAATAAAATGGCGAACATTTTTGAGTAAGTTTGCAAAACCCGTTAAAGGTTTGAGTTGCGATAAAAATTACTGTAAAAATTAATGCGAGACGAATTGCGAAGTGAAAAAATTTGTTCATATTTTTAGATGAAAAGTTGAAGATAATTTTTTTCTAAAAGTTAAATGCTAAAAGTTAAATGTTAAATTTCCAAAACCTCTGCGAAGATGCTCTGTTCAAGCTTTCACAAAGAATTGAAGCGCAAGATAAAAACTCAAAACTCGATGTTGAATATTCCGATGGAATTCTAGAAATTATAATCGTTGCAACCAAACAAACTTACGTCATCAACCGCAATTCCGGTAACCAAAAAATTTGGTATTCCTCGCCATTTACTGGGGCGGATTATTTTGCGTTTGATGGAAAATTTTGGGTGAATGCGAAGGGGGAGAGTGTTGAGGAGAAGCTGGAGTTGGAGATGAGGAAATTTTTGTAGGGGGTTCCTTGTGCTAGCCAGCGGGCGACCACGAGTGTCGCCCCTACGAAGATCGTTCAAAACAAAAACCAAATATTAAAAATTTATGAAAAAAATCCTCCTAATCCACGGCGACGGAATCGGTCCTGAAGTGGTTGGCCAAGCAAAAAAAATCCTCGATTTTTTTTCCACAAACACTGACAAAAAATTTGAAACTGAAAATGCGCTTCTCGGCGGATGCGCTTACGACGCGGTTGGAACGCCTTTTCCGCAAGAAACTTTAGAGCTCGCAAAAAAATCCGATGCAATTTTACTCGGCGCAGTTGGGGGTTTGAAGTGGGAATCGTTGGAATATAAACATCGTCCCGAACGAGGTCTGCTCGGCATTCGCAAAGAGTTGGAGCTGTTTGCAAATTTGCGCCCAGCAAAAGTTTTTGATGCTCTGGCCGATAGCTCAACTCTGAAACGCGAAATTGTTCTCGGCCTCGACATCATGATCGTTCGTGAACTTACTGGCGATCTTTATTTCGGCGAACCTCGTGGCGTAAAAACTTTGCCGGATGGCTCCAGACAAGGTGTTAACACCATGACTTACAACTCAAAAGAAGTTGAAAGAATTGCTCGCGTTTCATTCGATCTCGCAAAAATTCGCGGCAAAAAACTTTGCTCGATCGACAAAGCAAACGTGATCGAAACTACAGAAATGTGGCGTGAAGTGGTCACTGAAATCGGTCAAAAAAATTATCCCGAAATTGCACTGTCGCACATGTATGTCGACAACGCCTCGATGCAGCTGGTGCGCAATCCGAAGCAGTTTGACGTGATGCTTACGGGCAACATGTTTGGCGATATTTTATCCGACACCGCATCAATGCTAACCGGCTCTCTAGGCATGCTTCCTTCCGCATCACTCGGCGCAAAACAAGCGGATGGAAAACAATTTGCACTTTACGAACCAATCCACGGATCCGCGCCAGACATAGCTGGAAAGAATATCGCAAATCCTCTCGCGACAATTCTAAGTTTGGCAATGATGTTCAAATATTCCTTCGGTTACGCCAAAGAAGGTGATTTAATTGAGAGGGCAGTGGAAAATATTTTGAACTCTGGAGTTCGAACTGTGGACATCGCTAAAGCCGGCGAAGCACGCGTTTCCTGCTCTGAGATGGGAGATAAAATTATTCAGGAACTTAGGAAAGTCATAGCTTGATGAACAAAATTTATCGAAACCTCAATGTCATGTCGATCCACAATGTCATGCCAACAAACATCAATGTCATGTTGGCAAATCCCAATGTCATGCTGAGCCTGTCG
>CAINKA010000159.1 GCA_903849835.1 uncultured Alphaproteobacteria bacterium | reverse complement strand
GAATCATGCTTCGACAGGCTCAGCATGACATTGAAGTTTAATCAGCTTCTTCAGCTGGAATGGGTATAAATTCACGAAAATTTTTTCTCAAAAACCGATTCATTAATTTCAATCAGCTCTCTGATTTCAACTTCAGAAGAATTTAATCGAAGTTTTTCTTTCACCACTTCTCCGATTCTAAAAATCTCTACTCCATTTTTTTCAGCTTTTTTTCTGAATTCTTTAGCCATCGAAGGATCAAGTGCCACAAGGTATCGCGACTGATCTTCTCCAAATAAAATGTTATTTTCGTCGGTAATGTTTGATGATTTTAATTCAGAAATATCGATGTCGCATCCGAGTTTTTCGCTGCACATTTCAAACAAAGCAATCAGCAATCCTCCGTCAGAAATATCGTGACAGGCCTTGATTGACGCGGCTTCAATCAAGTCACGAATAAATTCAGAATTTTTTCTCTCTTCTGCCAGATCAACTTTTGGAGGATTTTTTTTGCCGTCAGTTTTTTGAATTTCGCGCTCGAAAAGTGAACAAGAAATGTGGCCAAAAGTTTTTCCTACCACAAAAATTTCATCGCCAATCATTTTGAATTTTGCGTCGCATCTTTTTTGCGAATCTTTTAGCAGGCCAACTCCACCAATGGCTGGAGTGGGTTGAATCGCTTTGCCATCAGTTTCATTGTAGAGAGAAACATTTCCGGAAATGACGGGATAATCTAACGCTTTGCAGGCCTCGGTAATCCCTTTAATCGCGCGCACAATTTGCCCCATGATTTCGGGTTTTTGTGGATTGCCGAAATTCAAACAATTCGTAATCGCGAGCGGCTTTCCGCCAACTGCTGAAATGTTGCGATAAGTTTCCGCGACAGCTTGTTTTGCACCTTCAAAAGCATCGGCCTCGACATAGCGCGGCGTGCAATCCACCGCCATCGCCAAAGCCTTGTTAGTGCCGTGAACACGCACAATCGCAGCATCGCCACGAGTGTAAATTGTGTCATTCATCACCTGCGAATCGTACTGTTCGTAGATCCATTTTTTGGATGCGAGATCAGGAATTTGAAGAAGGAGTTTTAGGTTTTCGAAAATTTGAGAGGGCATTGGAAAAGAAAATTAAAAATTAAAAAAAATAAGCCATCTCACTGGCATTGACTCAAAACCACCTCCACCCTTCCCTCCCAGAACTCTTGAAGAACAACGTTCGGACGGTATTTTTTTATGATTTCGTAATTGAGATCACAGGGAAATTCATTGATGGAATAAAGGCGAGAAAAATGTTGGGCGACGAACTCTGTAAGATCAGCAAAATAAGAATCTTTGTAAGCAAAAACCACTGGCAAATTTTTATCGTGATTGGCTAAAAAAATTGGTTTGTGGAACTGAGTTTTTTCTGCTTCTGACGCTTCGATTTGGTAAAAGTTAATTTTAAATTTCGGAGTCAATTCATAATTCAAATTTTTAGCGTCGGAATTCATGATGTCGGAAATATCGCCGCGAATAAATTCGTCTTCTTTGTTGATAAAATCACTGCGCAAATGCGGTTTAATTTTTAAGCGTTTCATAATTTCAACATAGGCGTAATGCGCGCCACGCCTATTCCAATGCGTGTCTGTTTTTTGGTAGAGAATTTCATTTTTTTTAACTTTTTGTAAAAGCGGTCGCAGATCCAACAGCGGAAAATCCGGATATTTTTTTATCAGCGCCTCCAAAAATTTATCGGTGCGATGAGTGCCGTCCGGCGAACGCTTCATGTAGTCGGGCAAAAATTCTGGATAAATTGTGCTTTTATCCGCAGCGATAATCAGCAAATAATCGATATTTTTTTCGCGCATATTTTGCCAATTTCGGCCGAAAGATTTTACAGCGCGCTCGATCATTTTTTCATCGAGAGTGGCCTGTCCTACTGCGTCGAGCAAGGAATTGTGATTGTCGAAATAAAGCCAACCATCTTTACCGATCGTCACCCGCGCATCAGGAGATTCGTCAAAAATTTTGTCGCTGATTTGGCTGTTGAGAAAAATCAAAGTTTTTCTGAAGCCGTAATTATCGTCGAAAAATTTTTCGAAATTTTTTGGGTAAGTTTTTAAGTCAGAAAAATCGCGCGGAGATTGTGGCAAAAATGTTGGTAATCTTTTTTCAAAAAGTTCCTGAATCGGCGAAAAACTTAAAATTGAATCCAGCGCCGGAAGTATGAGGGTCAAGGCGAAAAGAATGGTTAAAAATTTATTTTGCACCGACATTAAAACTGAAAATAAATGAATGGATTATGCGTTGCTGCAGAAATTCTGACGGCAACAAAAAGCAAAATTGCGAGCAAAAATAAATCGCCAAGAGTCACAAAAATTTTATTTTTTCGCGCTAGTTTCAGCGCCGCATTTTTTACCAACGGAGAAAATCCAAGCAGCGCTAAACCTGCTGACATCCACAGAAAATGCGACCTCATCAAGCGCGAAATTTCGTTGGAAATTACTTCGATTTCATTGCCAACAAACATCGTTTTTAAAAAGCCGAGAGCATGCGTTAAATCTGGGCTGCGGAAGAATACCCAGCCGATCATTACGATAAAAATTGCGTAAAAATTTTGTAAAATTTTTGGCAAAAATTTAAGAAAATTTTTGCCGATTTTTAAACGCTCAAACACCAAAAAAAATCCATGAAACATCCCCCAAATTACAAAATTCCAACTGGCGCCGTGCCACAATCCGCAAAGAAAAAATACCAAAACTAAATTGAAATATTGACGCGAAAGTGAAACGCGATTGCCTCCGAGTGGGATGTAAACATAGTCGCGGAACCAAGCGGAGAGCGACATGTGCCACCTTCTCCAAAATTCTTTGATGCTGCGTGAGATGTAGGGATAGTTGAAATTTTCTGGAAATTTAAATCCAAAAATTCGCGCGAGGCCAACAGCCATGTCGGAATAACCCGAGAAATCAAAATAAATTTGTAAGCTGTAGCAAGCGATTCCGACCCAAGCAATCGTCGAATTTATTTCGGCAATCGGAGAATTAAAGATCGCATCAGCTAGCTCTCCCAACGGATTGGCGATGATAACTTTTTTTCCCAAACCAATGATGAAGCGACGAATTCCATTCGCAGCGTAGAAAAAATTGTGCCGACGTTTTGAAAGATATTTTTCGATAAAATTGTAACGCACGATCGGCCCCGCGACCAATTGCGGAAAGAATGAAATGTAAAGTGCGAGCTCAAAAAAACTTTTCTGCGCCCGACATTTTCCGCGGTAAATATCAACGAGGTAAGAAATTGCGTGGAAGGTGAAAAAAGAAATTCCAATCGGGAGGTGAATTTTTTTATTTTCGATTTGCAGTGAAAAAAGTACGTTCAGATTTTCCACCAAAAAATTGGCATATTTGAAATAGCCTAGAAGGAGTAAGTTGAATGCGATGGCAAAAGTGATGAATAAATTCCTGTTCCGATTTTGAATCCACAATCCAAAAAAATAATTCGCAGTAATCGAAACCAAAAGCAGCGCCAAATATTGCGGCTCGCCCCAGGCGTAAAAAAATAAACTGGCAAGCAAAAGCAGCGCATTTTTGTAATTTTTTTGCGGAAACAAAAAATACAAAAAGAGCGTTGAGGGTAGGAAGGCGAAGAGGAAAAGGTTAGAGCTGAAGACCATAAAAAAGTCGTAAGTCGTAAATCGTAAGTCGTAAATCGTCAGTTAAAATCTGACGACTGCCGACTGACGACAGACGACTTTCATGATTAAAATTTTGTTGAAAGTTAAGGATGCGGCACGATCGCAACAATCGTGATAAAATTTTTGTTCGGCCCGTAATGCCAAAAAATTCTGTAAGCTGATGGAGTGTTATTTTCGGCGTAAGCTTCGAAAATTTCTTCGCCATTATTTCCTTTGAGCGAGCTGTATTTGTGAGTGTTGAGACTTGGGTGTTTTGGATTGGTTTCGAGGTAAGCCAAAGCTTTTAAAACAGCTTTGTGGCGCTTTTTTAATGCTAAATTTTTTTCTAAATTTTTGAGCTGCAAAACCGCTTCAGTGGTGAATTCAAGTCGAAACATTTTTCTCCTAATTTTTGAGATGTTTCGAAAAACTTCCGAGAGATTTTGTCTGTTTTTTTGCTGATTGCCCCAATCCTTTTTTTACCGAAGCAAGAGCTGTTGGATTTTTATGCAGCCATAATTCTTGTGCCGGAATTTCCGCAAATGGCTCTAAAATTATCCGATGTTTTTTGTCGACGTGAGCACGAAAACTGCTTATACCATCCGCGATTAACATACCGATGGCGACACGTCCTTTACTGTCTGGACGCAGAGTTCTGATTGCGAGAGCTGTCATTTTTGACTCCGTTTTTTGAATTATTTTTGAGTGATTTTTAAAATAAATTTCAGGTGGGATAAAGACAAGGTGGGATTGAAACTAAATTATTTTTTAGGCACAAAGCAATGTCACCCTAAAAACTAATGTCACCCTGAGCTTGTCGAAGGGTGATTCTTGTTTCTGGCTTGAATCACCATTCGACAGGCTCAGGGTGACATTGAGTTTTTGTAGGGTGACGTTGAGTTTTTCGTAAATTACGAAACAAATTAAACCCACGCCCGATCATATTCCGGAGCACTTTCGGAAAGTGGCGCCGAAGGAATATCCGCGTAAACTTCCCCGCGCATTTTAATCACGACGCGGCCGGTGTCAGTGACGATTCCAATCACCGCAAAATCCAATCCCCATTTCTCAAAAATTTTTTTCGCAAAATTTTCGCGCTCTGGTTTGACAATCATCAGCATTCTTTCCTGACTCTCGGAAAGCATGATTTCGTAAGGCGTCATGCCGGTTTCGCGCTGCGGAACATTTTCTAAATTGAGCTCAATTCCAGTGCCGCCCTTCCCTGACATTTCGAACGCAGATGAGGTTAAGCCCGCCGCGCCCATGTCTTGAATCGACAAAATGCAATCGCTTTGCATCAGCTCCATGCATGCTTCAAGCAAAAGTTTTTCGGCGAATGGATCGCCCACTTGCACTGTTGGACGCTTATCTTCATCGCCTTCTTTAAATTCGTCGGAGGCCATGACCGCGCCATTGATGCCGTCGCGGCCGGTTTTGGATCCGACGTAAACAACGCTTGCTCCGACTTCACTCGCTGCCGAATAGAAAATTTTATTCTTATCCGCGATGCCGACAGTCATTGCGTTGACGATAATATTTCCGTTGTAACTTTTGTCGAAAGTGACTTCGCCGCCAACAGTTGGAACCCCGACGCAATTGCCGTAGCCGCCGATTCCCGACACTACACCATTCACCAATTGCTTAGTTTTCGGATGATCAATTTCGCCGAAACGCAGCGCGTTTAAATTCGCAATCGGACGTGCGCCCATCGTGAAGACGTCGCGCAAAATTCCGCCGACACCAGTCGCCGCACCTTGATACGGCTCGATGAAAGACGGGTGATTGTGACTCTCCATTTTAAAAATCGCCGCCTGCCCGTCACCAATATCGATCACTCCCGCATTTTCCCCCGGTCCACAAATAACCCATGGCGCCTCTGTGTGCATGGTCTTAAGCCACTTCTTCGTCGACTTGTAAGAGCAATGCTCCGACCACATAGCCGAAAAAATTCCGAGCTCGGTGATGGTCGGAACGCGTTCGAGAATTCCGAGAATTTTTTGATATTCTTCGTCGGTGAGATTGTGGTCTTTGATTAGCTGGGGAGTGATTTCGATGTTTTTTAACCGTGAGTCGTAAGTCATGAGTCGTAAGTCGTAAAGTTTAAGAATTTTTTAATTCACCTCAATGTCATGCTGAGCTTGTCGAAGCATGATTCGTGGTACAGTGCCCAAAATCATGCTTCGACAGGCTCAGCATGACATTGAGGTATTTTTTTGGTTAATTTTATTTTTTAAATTTTCTCCGCAATCTCATCCGCAAAAACATAATTCCCCGTAACCTTTTGCACGTCATCACAATCCTCTAAAGCATCGACGAATTTCATTAGTTTTTGCGCTTGTTCGAGGTCGGAAATTTCGACGGTGACTTTGGCTTTCCAGTCTAATTTTGCTGAAAGTGGATCTTTAAATTTTTCGATCAGAGCGTCGCGCACTGCGGCGAAATTTTCTGGCTGCGTGATGACGACATGAATTTCAGTCGAAGATTCAACCTCCTCCGCGCCGGCTTCCAACGCGGCTTCAAACATTTTTTCTTCACTCGCAATTTTTCCGTCAAACTGAATTACGCCAACATGATCGAACATAAAACCAACCGATCCAGTCTCGCCCAGAGCGCCACCTGACTTGGTAAAAAGACTACGCACTTCGCTGGCAGTGCGATTGCGATTGTCGGTCAAAGCTTCGACGATGATTGCCACGCCACCAGACGCATAGCCTTCGTAGCGAATTTCTTCAAAATTTTCACCACCAATTTCGCCACTGGCTTTTTTGATCGCCGCATCAAGACGATCTTTCGGCATGTTGTTGGTGCGGGCATCGATGAGCGCGTTGCGCAAACGTGGATTAAAATTCGGATCTGGCTGACCAGTTTTTGCCGCGACCGTAACTTCGCGTAAAATTTTCGTAAAAAGCTTCGCCTTTTTTTTATCCTGCGCACCCTTGCGATGCTTGATGTTAGCGAATTGTGAGTGACCTGACATTAGCTTGGAAAATGAATTTGGAGGAAGTGTTGGAAAGGTTTTTTAGCCTGTGCTGGGGAGTTTTAATTTCTAGAAAATAAACTTCCAATTAAAGACGAGTTGTAAAATCGCGAGACTTCTACTTGTAATTTAGCGGGGCTTCATGTTATAAAATCGCGGGAAATACAAACTCAACTTTTTTCAATAATTCTTTCATTGCATGCCAAAAAATAATTACAAACGCTGGCAACTTAACATCATAAAAAAATCTTTAAAATCACGCAGAGTCTTGATTTTAGCTGGCCCACGTCAATGCGGAAAAACCACTTTAGCGAAGCAACTTACTTCCCCAAACACTATCTATCGAACTCTAGATGATGTGACGCTGCTTGCAGCAGCACAAAATGATCCTAGTGGATTTGTTGCCCATGACAAAGGTTTGATGATCATCGATGAAATTCAGCGCGCTCCAATTTTACTTCAAGCTGTAAAGCAAAGTGTCGATGTTAATCAAAAATTTGGACGCTTTTTACTCACTGGATCAGCAAATATTCAATCTCTCCCCGGAGTTACAGAATCGCTGGCTGGCAGAGTACGTAAAATTCGATTACGTCCTTTGACTCAGGGAGAAATTTTGGGAAATAAATCAGATTTTTTAAAACTTGCTTTCTCCGAAAAATTTAAAATTTCAGCAGGAAAAAAATCAAAAAATAAAGATGATTACATCAAAATGGCCTTGAAAGGCGGCTATCCGGAAGCATTGCGTGCAAAAGAAAAAGATGCCCAACGTTGGCATAAAGATTATCTCGACGCCCTAATTGAGCGTGATTTGCAAGATATTCTAAACATCAAGCGACATGACAGCATGCATAAATTATTAGAAATTTTAGCTGCATGGTCGAGTAAATTTATGGACATTTCAACGATCGGTTCTGATCTCGCTTTAGCGCGTCAAACTGTTGAATCATACATCAACGCAATAGAAGCACTTTATCTCGTAGAGCGTGTCAGGCCATGGTCAAAAACAGATTATGATCGAGTCAGTAAGCAAGATAAATTATTCATGACCGACAGCGGATTAATGTCCTCAATACTTCACTGGAAATTTGATCAAGTTCGTTTGGATGGAGAAAAAAACGGCAAACTCATCGAGACTTTTATTTTTACACAACTTGCAGCAGCAATCGATTCATCGGAAGAAGATTATCAGCTTTACCACTATCGCGATCGAGAAAAACGCGAGATTGATTTCATCGTTGAAAATGAAGATGGAAATATTTTAGGAATAGAAGTCAAAGCTGGATCAGCGGTCAATCAAGACAGCTTTAAACATCTGAAATGGTTCAAAGAAAATTTGGTTAAAAAGCAAAAAATCCAAAATAAAAATTCTGAAAAAAAATTTATTGGAATAGTTTTTTATAGCGGAGAAAGCGTTGTTTCGTTTGGTGGTGGGATGTGGGCATTACCGATTGAGGTGGTGTTTGGTAGTAGTGAATAATCGCGGGGTGTTTACTTGTAATTTAGCGGGGATTTTAGTTGTAAAATCGCGAGAGAAAAATTGTAACGAGGAAAAAACGTTGCGTTGCTTTTTATAGACTAGAACGACCACCACTTGGCGATTTTTCCAAATCTCTCTCGGCACCTCTTGCAGTTCCTGGCGTAATCACATCTGTCACATCCTTCTCCAAGCCACTCGCAAGCATTTTCTTAATCACATCACTACTCATCGCTACCTTCATCGCTTCATCATGAGCACTCTCCCCGGAAGGAGCATCTTGTCCACTTGGAGAATCTCCGGCACCAGGTGAGTCAGCTCTTTTGTATGGTAGTTTCTCTGGTAGTTTCTCTGCGGGAGCGGGAGGAGGATTCGGTGGAAGAATTATACCTGCAGGTGCTACACCGTCTGGACTAGAAGCTCTATCCTGAAGCGGTTCCGCCAACGCGCGAAGATCTAGAGCTACCTCATTCAATACTGCGGAATGTCGTTCAACCAATGCTTTTAATACAGTTGCGGTTTCTACAGCTGTTGTACCACGCGCCTCTACAGCACTTACATTTACTTCTTTAGTAACTTCTTCCTCCTGAGATTTGCCATCGCTTTCTTTCTTTTCCATTTTTTGTTCCAGTCTTTTTGCAACACCTATTGCATATGGTGTGTCAGACTTATCTTGCAAATATTGATAGTCCGCATGCACTTCATGTATTTTTCCATGAGCAAGATCCTGTTCTCCATCTTTACCAACAAGATCATATCGCTTGTCTCCAGTGGCATGTGAAGAATATTCTGCCATTTGGGCTTCCGCTATTTCTAAAGTACCGCGCCCAGCACCTTCAGATGATATCTTGTGAATAACAGCCCCGCGTACCGCAGCTTGTGCAACATTTCCAACGCCCCAAGTAGCATCAACCCTTACTCCATTACATCCTGGAGTTCCACCGCATGAATAAACACCACCAGCTTGTTGTGCAGAGTGACCACCTGCGGTAATTTCTTTTGAAACTTCCCCAATATCAACCCTGAGTTCTTTTGAGAGAGCTCCTGTTGTGCGTCTGTTCATTGCATCAGCGGTTCTATCTTTACCGCTGGTACACATCGTGATAGTTTCCTCTTTATCAAGGCCTAACTTTGACGCAAGGGACTTCATTATTATTTCTGGATCCTTTAGTGCTTTTTTTATTATTTCTTTTGCCTCTTTTTCTTCGATTCCAAGTTTTTCTGCGATTGTTTTGGAAGCACTTTTTTCTTCCTTTGCGGCAGCTCCTTTCTCTTGAGCATCTCCTTCCTTTGCAGCAGCTTCTATCTGCAACTTTCCAACGGCATTGCTCACATTAGATGCTCCAGGCTCTGCATCCTTAACCATTGTGGTAATTTCATGCAACCTAGTTGTGAGCTCTTTACTGGCATTTCCCTTACCAAAAAACCTGGTTGGCATCCCAACCTCATCAGCATCTCTTCTTAATTGAACCACCTCTTTTAAAAGCTTTACATCATCTGCCGTAAACACTTGTGCAGCGTCCAATCCCTCAATTAATTTTTCAGGATTTCTTGAACGAATTGAGTCAATTGGATGAGACATGAATCGACGCAACCCTCCAAACCACCTTCCTTTATCCCCATCATTTCTTGGCTCTAAACAAACATTAAGTAATCTCAAAGCCTCTACAACTTGCGACGATTTATTTTCTGCAAGTTTTGTCAACGCATCTGATACCGGTTTTATCACGGCATTTACGCCATCTAACTTACTAGTCCTTCCCTGAGATCTGCCTAGGTTAAATGCTGCATTTGTCCATTTAACACCATCCACTGTCGGAGCTACTGCCCCTAGTTGTTCAGTTACAACTTTATCATGCGACCGACCAATCACTGCAGAGTTAAGACTGACGATATGCGTATCTACACCTTTTCCATTCCACTCCTTAGCTTGTTCAATATTTTTTTTCGTTATCTCTTCTCTTGCATCTGGATCTCTTGCAACTGAAGCGAGAGTTCCTGAGTGTTTAGATTTATCTAAAACTTTTAGTCCGTTCTCATTGTCATGATCATCAGCTGCTGTAACCGCGGTAATTTTTTCAAAAGCATTTTTCATCCCCGGTCCGTGCAGAAGCCAAGTGGATAAAACGTGCTCTCCAGCTATGAATGCATCAACATTTTCTCTGACCAAAGCTTTCTCGTAAGGAGCTAATGCTTTAAACCACGGAAGCTCCTCTCCTTTTCCTCCTTTTACTTTTTGGTATTCTGCTTTTATCTCATCAGTTACACCCTTCATTCCAACTTCAGCTTCCATCGCTACACGAGGTTTCCCATTTGAATCATACACCGTGCTGAGAGTGGCAATATTGAAATGCTGCTCTTTGAGATTTTGATATTCTTTTGCAATATCTATTTTGGTTCTAGCGTTATCGATTCCTCGTTCCCCTAACCAAACAGCAATTGCACTCACCCCACCTTCCAACTCTTTCGCCCATTTTTTTTCCTGCGCCAATCTTTCATCAAGGTTTATCGGGAGATCACCTTTTTCCTTACGAAATTCTGCTAAAAAGGTAGAGGCCCTTCCAAGTAACTCAGCTCGTAATTCTGGCTTTCCATCAATCTCGGCTATATTCATCGCGCCACGAATCATGCTGAGATATTGTATCTCGTCAGACTCCGGTCCTCTGATTGGCCCGTCAGGCGGTTTCTTACAATTTCTCGCATCTCTGACAAGAATCGGAACGCCTTCTTCTGGATGAATCTCACGCAATTCAATTCCAGTTCTTGCGTCACGAGCTTTTTCCAATTCCCTCATTGCATTTGTGAGCGCATGAGCCTCATCATCAAAATTACCTGTTCCACCAAGCGAAACTGCGCCTTTTAAAAAGTTATCAGCGGTATCTCTAAAGCCGTTGAGAAGACCTTCTGGATTGACTGGCGCTGATAACTTTACTTGCTCATTCATCACAGCCATCATGACTGCCCTATCTTCGTCAGCCCTTCCTTTTATCGACATTGTGGCACGAGCATCCTCAAGAGCCTTAATCCTATCAACCGTTTCTTCACGACCTTTCGGAGCTTCCCCTGACTTCGGCTCTCCTCGTGGCTTCTCAATGACGGTCGGCGAAAGAGCTTTTAGTCTTTCTAATACCTCCCCTGAACTACTTTTGCTTGAAACTGGCTTCGACATAATCAATCCATAAAAAAATTAATCCCCCCCCCCCACCCCAGCAAAATAGCCATGCCGCAGGTTTTTAAAAATTGAGGAAGTGGCGTCTGTCTAATTGCGGATTTTTTTTGGGCAAGATTAAATTGGCGGATTTGCTAGTCGTCGCACGGATTGTCGCGGAAATTTTCGTTTTAAAATCTTCAGTTCGCCGTTGAAATTAAGGAAAGATTTTTGATTATTTTTTGATTATTTGATTTGGAATTTTTGATTCTGAGATTGAAATTTTGGATCCTAAAACAAGTTCAGAATGATGGTGCTATACCCATTCCACTTGAAGAACCCGATCGACCAAATTACAAAAAACTAAATGTCATAAAAAACTAAATGTCATAAAAAACTAAATGTCATGCTGAGCCTGTCGAAGCATGATTCTGGGCACTGTGGCCT
>CAINKA010000158.1 GCA_903849835.1 uncultured Alphaproteobacteria bacterium | reverse complement strand
GACAGGCTCAGCATGACTTTATTTTTTGAAAGCAAAAAACTTTTTAAAACTATTTTTTTTGGCAAGCAATTGACAAGTCTATTTTGGAAAATAGGTTCCGTTTTAATCACATCACAAACAAACTTATTCTTTCATTTTCATTAAAATTTTTAGGTAAAAATATGAACAAAAAATTCTTACAATCTGTTGCCGTTGGTGCTCTTGCTCTAAGCTTGTTAGCTTCTTGCTCTCATCTCGGATTTAAAAAATGTCACACTTGCAAAAAAGATGAAGCTGCAGCTACAACTACAGCAACAAAAGAAATGAAGACCGAAAAAAAATCTAAGAAATCTAAAAAAGCAAAAACTGAAGCAACTGAAATGAAAACCGAAGAAAAGAAAAACTAGTTTTAAGTTTTTGAATTTAAGGGCGAGCTTCATGCTCGCCTTTTTTTTGTCTCACATGAAGGAATTTCAACTGATTGAAAAATTTTTTAAACCACTGACCAAAGCCCACGAAGCCGCGCAGAATCTAGCTGACGATGTTGCAAAAATTTCCCTCAAAAAAAATGAAGAGCTTGTCGT
The DNA here is from genome assembly GCA_903849835.1 of uncultured Alphaproteobacteria bacterium. Classification (GTDB taxonomy): domain Bacteria; phylum Pseudomonadota; class Alphaproteobacteria; order Rickettsiales; family UBA1997; genus UBA2645. The sequence continues at coordinate 1,566 of CAINKA010000158.1, read as the reverse complement.
AAGCAAAGATTTGATCGTCGAAGACGTGCATTTTTTGCGCTCTGACGGCGGATTTAAAATCGCTTCAAAACTTTTACGCACTAATCTTTCCGATCTTGCAGCAGCTGGCGCTACCCCACTTCATTACCTACTTGGATTTTCAAAAAATAAAAATACTGACGCAAAATTTTTCGCAGAATTTGCACGCGGATTGAAATCGGTGCAGGATGAGTTTGGCCTTTGCTTGATTGGTGGCGACACAGTTTCATCGGAGAAGCTTTTCTTCTCGGTAACAATCTTTGGCGTGGTAAAAAAAGATAAAATTTTGTCGCGCAAAAATGCAAAAAACGGAGATTTAATTTACGTTTCCGGAGCAATTGGCGACGCCGGATTAGGACTCAACGTCAACGCCTTGCGCCTTACGCCTCATGTCTTGCGCCTAAAACATTTTTTTCCAACCCCACGAATTTCACTCGGAAAAAAACTCCTCGAGAAAAATTTATCCCACTGCGCAATCGATGTTTCCGACGGCTTGCTTGCTGACTTGCGGCACATTTGTCAAAGTTCAAAACTTGCGGCAGAAATTTATTTTGATCACATTCCAATTTCCGCTGCGGCAAAAAATTTCTTGAAAAAAAACCCTAAAAAAAATCCACTAGATTTGCTTTCGAGCGGCGATGATTATGAATTAATTTTCACTACAAATTCAAAAAATGAGAAAAAAATTTCAGCTCTGGCAAAAAATTTAAAACTTGATTTAACCTGTATTGGCAAGCTTACGAAGGCTGTGGGTAAAAATTTTACAGTCACCTTACGCGACAGAAACAATCGAAAAATAACAATTAAAAAATTTGGTTATGAGCATTGAAGAAAAAAAATATGCGAATTCATTTCGTCGCAGCACCGCAATTTCAATCGACATTTGGATCGTGATGATTTTGAGAGTTTTTGTGATGCAATTTTTGGGAATGTTTTGGATGAATCGCGAAGTCATAAATTTCACGCAAGAATTCAACGAAACATTCGGGACTGAAACTGTAAAAAATGTTCCGGAGCATATCGATTTTATCATCCATCACCGCATCTTTTTTTGTGCGTTAATTTTTTATTCGATCATAATTTTAATCGGCGCAATTTATCACGCTTATCTCAATTCATCACCTTGGAAAGGCACGATTGGCAAGCGTTTGATGAAGATCGTGATTGTGAAAAGCGACGATTCAAAAATCACTTTTGGTTGCGGGTTGAAACATTATTTTCTCTCGATTTTACCATTCGTTTTCATCATTTATTTGATCAGCTACCAAATGCGTAACAACCTCACTTTTTTTCAAACCGTCACCGCTTCTGAAGCGCATGTTTTTTTCGGAATCATGTTTGCGCTTTGGGTTCAAATTCATCTTTTTACCAAGAAAAAAACTACAGCTTACGACATGATTTGTGACACGATTTTTGTGAATGGGAAAACTGCTGCGAAATGGCCGTGGGAAACGACACGGGAAATAAAATCGTGAAACTTTTTGTAACAAATATTTCTTTGAAATCTTAGACTCTCAATGTCATGCTGAGCCTGTCGAAGCATGATTC
>CAINKA010000157.1 GCA_903849835.1 uncultured Alphaproteobacteria bacterium | reverse complement strand
GAATCATGCTTCGACAGGCTCGGCATAACCATCGTGAATTAATAATTATTGAACCGCCTCACTAACACGAGGTGGGTTACCCCCGCATTCAAACCCCCAGCAAATTCCTCGCAAAAATAGTCGCGTCAAATTCCTGCAAATCTTCGATTTTTTCTCCAACGCCAATAGCGTAAATCGGCTTTTTAAATCTCTGAGCGAGCGCCACAAGAATTCCACCTTTTGCAGAGCCGTCGAGCTTGGTGATTACTAGTCCCGTAATGCCAACAATCTGATCAAAAACTTCCAATTGATTACGCGCATTTTGTCCGGTAGTTGCGTCGAGAATCAGAAGATTTTGGTGCGGCGCAGTGGCGTCAATTTTTTTCAAAACTGAATTAATTTTTTTCAACTCATCCATCAAATTTTGTTTATTTTGCAGCCTTCCCGCAGTGTCAACCAACAGCACATCGAAATTATTTTTTCTGGCAAAATCAAATGCACGATGAGCAACCGCCGCCGGATCTTCACCGGTTTTTTGTGCCTGAATAATTTCGCAGCCAGCTCTTTTTGCCCAAACTACAATTTGCTCTGATGCCGCCGCTCTGAAGGTGTCACAAGCTGCGATTAAAACTTTTTTATTTTGATTTTTTAAATTTGCCGCGACTTTTCCGATCGTCGTAGTTTTCCCCGCGCCATTAACTCCGTTGAAAATTATCACTTGCGGTTTTGATGATTCATCAAGCTTTAACTTGCTTTCGCAGGGCTTCAAAATTTTTTCTATCTCACCTACGAGGAATTTTTTTACCTCGATTTCATCAATATTTTTTTCAAATTTTTGCGCCTTAAGATTGGCAATAATGTCAGCAGAAACTTCAGCACCGATATCGCTCAGAACCAGCGTATCTTCAAGCTCCTCAAGCATTTGTGCATCAAGCTTTTTATGCGTAAAAATTTGTGCAATTGCTGAGGAAATTTTATTCGAACTGCTTTTGAGTTGATCAGAAATTTTTGATTTTGAGAAAAGTCCAAACAACATTTATTTTAAATAATTTTCAGGATTCACCGCGTCACGGCCTTTGCGCAATCCGAAATAAAGTTGCGGCGAAGTTACATTTCCAGTCGCTCCAACTGTGCCAATTTTTTGGCCTTTTTTAACTTGCTGTCCGCGTTTCGCGAAAGAATTTCCGAGATGTGCATAGGCCGTAATCCATCCACCGGAATGTTTGATGATCACCAAATTTCCATAACCCTTCAACTCATTGCCAACATAGGCCACGACACCTTCTTCGGACGCTTTAACTTCCGCACCTTCTTTGGCTTTGATGTTGATTCCATCGTTGTAAAGCCCGCCGCTTTTTGGTCCGAATTTTGAAATTATTTGCCCTCTTAGTGGCCAAGAAAAATGACTGAATTTATCCAAAGTCTTTTCGATGAATCCTTCCGATTTTGGCTCTTCAACTTTCTGAGAATTGCTGAGGCGATAATTTTGCTGCGCTTTTTCCGCTGAGTTTGATTTTACAATTTCTTCGATTTTTGAAATTCTGATCCTGTCTCCAGCCTTGACAGAGTAAGGCTCTTTCAATTCGTTAATTTCAATCAAATTATCGATCTTCATGTTGTGAGCGCGAGAAATTCCGTAAAGCGTGTCGCCAACTTTGACTTCGTAATAGTTTGGTTTCGGAATTATGATTTTGGTTCCGGCCTTGAGATTGTAAGGTGGAGAAAGGTCGTTTTGTTTTATCAAATCACGCAATGTGACCTGATATTTTTTTGAAATGCTGTAAAGAGTTTCGCCGGAAGTGATTTCGATTTCGCCATTTTTTGATTCTTCAGAGCGAGTTTCGTCCCGCGAAATTTTCTGATATTTTTCCTTATTCAGCTCGCTGTTTTTGCTGTATAAATTCTTGCCGCGATTCACTATTTTAGCTGGTTTCTGGCTGCAAGCGAAGCAAGAAAAAACTAACGAACTCAGCAAAAAAATTTGCGCGAATTTCATTTTTAAAAGGGCAATGAATTGTTGATTTGAGATGTAACGAAATTTACTTTCCGGCTTTCAAATTAGCAATTCTGACGGACGCAACTATGGAAATTTTTTCTCAGCTCGACCATCAAACTCAAACTTTTTTAGTCGCAATTTTCGCCCTAATTTTTGGCAGCTTCACCAGCCTGTTAAGTTACCGTTTAGCAAATAAACAGCCGATTATCTTCACGCGCTCGAAGTGCGTGAATTGTGGCATCGCACTCAAAATTTTAAATTTAATTCCGCTATTTTCTTGGATTTTTCAGGGCGGAAAATGCAGCAATTGCCATGTAAAAATTTCTCTGCGTTATCCAGTCATCGAGCTCAGTTTTTTATTTTTTTTTCTGACGATTTATTTTTGTCTCGGACAAGAAATCAGTTGGAAGATGATTCTGTATTTTTTGATCACAGGAACGCTGATCGCAATGTGCATCACGGATCTCGAGCAATATTTTATCCCCGACTCAACCCAATATTTTTTAGCAATTCTCGCCACGATTTTGGTCATTCTTGAAAATGGAACCAGTGGCATTGCGCCCAGAATTGGCGCGGCTTTTCTCTATACCGGATTTGGAATTGCTCTCTGGGCTTTTTTTTATTTCACCGCAAAACTTGAAGCACTCGGCATTGACGACATGAAATTTTTTTTCATCGCCGGCCTCATGCTCGGCGATAAAAATTTTTTAGCCTTCATGATGTTGAGCGGAATTTTTGGAATGATTTTTGGCGTCGCTTGGCAAGAAATTAAAAAAGATGAGACCTTCCCATTCGCGCCAGCTTTGTGTTTGGCGGCTTTTTTCTGCTTGCTGTTTGGGAAAAAATTAAACCCGGTTGAGCTACTCGGTTCGCTGATTTTTTGAATTGTGCCTTTACGGGCACAATTCATTTTTCTTAAGAAAATTTGAGATTTTTTTTGATGTTTTCGCGATGTTGAAACTGAGGTTTTTTATCTTCGAACAAAAATTTTTCTAAAAAAAATCCGCTCAATGTTAGGCCTTCGAGCAAATGATTTTCGCTGCATTCGGATTCTTCGATTAAAAAATTTGGAAGTTTGAGCAGCTTGTGTTGGTAAGGCTTGCCGATGTCAGTTGAAACTGCGCGAGCTGATTTTGGCGAGACGAAAGTGAGGTCAGTTTTGGAGTTGGTGACGGCGCAAGATGAAAGATCAATTCCGTAGCCAAGCGTTTTTAAAATCTTCAATTCGAGCTTGATGTAGTCGGCTAAAAATTCTGTTTTTTTGATTTCGTCGTCGGTGATTTTTTGTAAAAAATTTTGTAATTTTAGAAAAAGATTTTGCTGCTCTTCGCGCTCCAAAAAACAGCTGTCGATGATTGAAAATAGTGAGTTGACGCAGCTGAGCTTTAATTGATCAAACATGATTTTTGAGCAGTAAGAGCGCACTAAATCTACCGCAACAAAACTGCCTAAATTTTCTTCAATGCGCGCGCGAAATTCGAAAGAAATTAAATTTCCGATTTGAAAAATAACCTTGGATCTCGTTGATTTTACTGACTTGACGAAGCCCCGATAAATTCCGTGCTGCTCAGAAAAAACTTTAACGATCAACGAATTTTCGCTGTATTTTTTTTGGCTGAGGATGATGCCTTGGTCGTTAAATTTCATTTTGTAAAAAATTTAAAGCGACCTCGGAGTTGTCAAACACCCGCTTCTCCGGCAATTGATTACGAAACCAAGTGAGCTGTCTTTTGGCGTAATTGCGAGTTTTTTGCGTGGCGATTTTTATCATTTCTTCGCGCGGAATTCTGCCAGAAATAAAATCGCAAATTTCGTAAAATCCTAAAGTTTTGGTGATTTGCTTATCGTCTTCGATCCCTTGATCCATCAGCCTTTGCACCTCATCAAACGCACCGCATTCCAACATTTTTTCAAAACGCAAATTACAATTTTGGTAAAGTTTTTCGCGATCAGGATTGAGATTGACGTGAGTGAAATTTGCCTCAGGAAATATTTTTTTCGCCGGCTGATTTTGCCAGTAAGTGATCGATTTTCCTGTTTGCATCAAAACCTCGTAAGCCCTGATCAGACGGTGCTTGTCGAGGATTTTTTCTTCACCCAAATCGATTAATTTTTTCTGAAATTCTTCGTGACCAATCGCATCAAAAAGTGCAACCGCGCCCTTGCGCAAATCATCTTCCGCCTCCGGAATTTCCGAAATTCCTTCGACCAATTTTGAAATATACATCCCGCTGCCGCCAACAATTACCGGCAATTTTTTTTCTGCCAAAACTTCCTCAACCGCTGATTTTACAAGGCCAAGCCACAGTGCCACCGACGAACTTTCCTGCGGTTTAAAATGCGAATAGAGCAAATGTTTTGCTTTTTTTTGCGCCTCCAAACTCGGCTGCGAAGACAGAATCGGCAGGCCTTCGTAGAGTTGCAACGAGTCAGCATTAATAATCGCAATATCCCGCGAATCCGCCAGCCTCAAGGCCAAATCAGATTTTCCTGAAGCAGTGGGACCAGAGATTATTAGGATTTTTTTAGGCATTTTTTGCTTCCCGAACTATCTCATCAAAAAAAAATTCAAGAATTTTTGCTTCGCCATTGTGAGCTGCGATTGTTGCTGCGAGGTATTTTTCGACCGTCACTTTTTCATCTTCCCAAGTGATGTAAAAATTGCTTCTGCGAGCGATTTCATTCAACAAAAGTTTTAGCGTTCTGCCAGTGCCTTCGCGAAATGGATGAAGGGCGTTGAGCTCGGTGTGGTAATGTGCGAGCCGTTGGCAAAAATTTTTGTGAGCAAGATTTTGTAAGAAATTTTCACCGACTAAATTGCAAAAAATTTTATTCGCTTCTTTCTCAATAAATTGGGGATGAGCAAAAATCGTACTTCCTTTGGACATCTGCACGTTTCTGATCTGACCAGCCCAATCGTAAACATCTTGGAACAAAATTTTGTGGATATTTTTCCACATCTCAAAATCGATTTTATTTTTTGAGATAAATTCTTCGGTTTCGAATAATCTCAAAGTCGTTGCTCTGCTTTCAAATTCCTCAAGATTTTTTTGATCGTCGATCGCTGGAATATTTTTTAAAACACCCGAAATAGCTTGGTATTGCTGGTCTTGTTCGCTGAAGTAAGAGTTAGATTTTTTCATGAATTGCTTCGAGACAAAGTGACAAATAGTCGTTGGGAGAAATTTTTTTATACACCAAAAGATCAAAAATTTTTTTGTCTGTTGCTGAAGTTGTTAGACCTTCGAGGGCGCTAATGGCGCGGAAATTGCAAAGATCTCTTTTTCTTGTTTCGATTTCTAAAGTTGAAAGAGAGGTTTTTCTTTCCGAAAAATTTTGTATTTTTTGCTCTAAATTCATTTTGATGAGATGTTGTTAAGCCTTGGCCCCGTAAGGAATTCTAGCTCAATTGATTTTGCAATCTAGAAAATTTTTTAACGATTTCAAATCCTCCGGCAGCGGAATTTCGAATGACATTTCTTCTCCACTTCTTGGATGAGCAAAGCTGATTTTGTAGGAATGCAGCGCTTGGCGCGGGAAGTTTTCGATGAAATTTTTGGCCTCGATCGAGATATTTTGCGGCATCATTTTTTTGCAGGAATTGTAGGTTTGATCTCCAATCACAGAGTGTTTTTGCGATTCCAGATGCACGCGAATTTGATGGGTTCGGCCCGTTTCCAGCCTGCATTCGACGAGGCTAGTAAATCCGTCAAAAAAAGTTTCTTTGGTTTCGTAATTGGTGATTGCGTCACGTCCCAAAGTTCGCGAAATTGCCATCTTCAAACGATTGGTTCGGGAGCGCACGATGTTCTTGTTGATCCTTCCGCGGCTTGGGTTGAGGACGCCGTAAATGAAGGTGAGGTAGGTTCTTTTTATTTCACGAAGTCGTAATTTTTCGCTGAGGATTTGGTGGGTGAAATCATTTTTAGCAACCAGCATCAAGCCGCTCGTATCCTTGTCCAAACGATGCACAATGCCGGGGCGGAATTCGCCGCTAACTTCAGAAAGTCTATCCCGATGTGTATACAAAAGCGCGTTGACCAAAGTGTTGGTTTGATTGCCTGCGCCCGGATGAACAGTGAGCCCCGCTGGTTTGTTGATCACCAACAAATCATCATCTTCGAAAATAATTTCGAAGGGAATGTCGTGAGCTTCGAGGTGAGATGGTTTTGGATCTGGCAAAGTTACAAAATATTTTTCGCCTAATTTTGTTTTTTGCGAAGCGGTGGTGAGGACTTGATTTTGCTCGTTTAGAACCGCCTTTTCTTCGAGCAAATGTTGGATTTTGCTGCGCGTGATTTCTGATTTTATTACCAAAAATTTTTCAGCGAGAAATTTATCGAGGCGAATTCCGATCTCGTTTTCAGTGACTTCGAATGTGAATTTTTCCATTTTTTTTATTTGTGTTTTTTTCTTTTTCTACTTTCGGTTTTCTTCTTGCTATGGGTATTACAGATTCATCCAAAACACTTTCATAATTAGGCGAACTATCATAATCTGGAAGACTTTCATTTAGATTTTTCTTTGT
>CAINKA010000156.1 GCA_903849835.1 uncultured Alphaproteobacteria bacterium | reverse complement strand
TGGGCACCGTGCCACGAATCATGCTTCGACAGGCTCAGCATGACATTTTTAAGTGTATGCATGGGATTTGTAGGGAGTGACCCTTGTGGTCACCCGCGGGCGGACACGTGGGTCCGCCCCTACAAAAATTCTTTAGCGAAGACGGATTAGAAGAAAATTTTATTTTTTGGATTGGTGGTCTCTGACTTGTCTGGCGTAGCTCGTAGAGCGAAGACGGATGAAGAGACAAAATTTTTATGGATGGGTGGCCGAGTGGTTTAAGGCAGCAGTCTTGAAAACTGCCGAGCGTGAAAGCGCTCCGTGAGTTCAAATCTCACCCCATCCGCCAATCTTTCACAAATCACGCAGTAACCCCCGCGGAACCCCTCTCCTTCATAGCTCTAACCGAAATCAACTTAATCAGCGTATCTGGCTTTTTTAAATCGCTTATTTTTTCTACAGTTCTTTCTACGCCATATTTTCTCTTTTGCGCCTCAACTGCTGCACCACTTTTTCCGTGGAGGTAATAGCTCATTAAATCTCGGTCGAGTGTGGTGATCGCTACTTTTGCTCCCGCTTTTCTACCAGCTTTTTCTTCGCCAAATTCAATCGGCTTTAACTCAACTTTGCCACCAATCAACTCCCACCTCTCGTCATCCCTCTCAAGCTTATTCCACTTCACAATTTCTACTTTGCCATGCTCAAGCTTTTTTGTTTCTTGCCAATTTTTAGCATCATCTTTTGCAAATTTTTTAAAAGGATCTTCGGCAGATAAATCAACTGCTCTGGTTGATTTGAATTTTATGGAGCCGTCTGTTGCTTGGATTATTTCGTCGCCGTCTTTTACGAAGTTTTTTGCAGGATGACTTGTTGCATACCCCTTCTCACGAGCACGAATTTCTTTTTCTAATTTGCTTAGGATGGAGTTTTGTTCTTCGGGCCCGACTTCTTCCATTTTTGTAGCGCCACCACCTGCTACATCTGTCACTTCCTGAAAAATTTTGATGCCTTCGTCAGAAGTTTTTAACCCATATTTTGTTTTATCAGAACATGTTAATTCTCGCGCATCCTCATAGAATCCTGGCAGATTCCCATCATCCTGAACCTTCTCACCAAAAAATTCCAACTCGCCAAAAACTTTTTGTTTTGTTTTTTCTGTTTGGATTGTGGCGTGTATTTTTTGCACAGCTCTTTTGTAATCTTGGCCTGTTACTTCTTCAGAAGGTTCCTCTCTGACTTTGTTGTACAGCCCAGAGCTTTCTGGAAGTGTTTGATCATCAAAAAAACTTTTCAAAGCAGCGAAGTAATCAGCCCAATTTTTCTCCTCAATCTCACCTACTTCCAATTCATCTGCTTTCGATTTCCACTTATTCAACTCAGCAATCTTGCTAACTTGAAGAAAATCTTTATCTCTAACAATTTCAGAAGAAACTTTACTCAACACTTCAAAAATTGCTTTTGGATTTTGCCATGCTTCTTGGACTTTTAGATCATTAAGAAATTGTATTTGATTCGTCACATCAGTGTCAGCATCAGCTCCTTTCTGAACCCGCTCCTTCAGCTCCTCCACCCACTCGCAAATAATGCGTTCGTAATGCTTTTCTAATTGCAATTCGCTCAGCAGAAAAACATTTTCTTCACCGCCAGCAAGTAATCGCTGCTCCGCTTCCATTAATTTTTTTAACTTTACGACATACCTTCCATCACCATTTTTGTCGTCAGCAAAAATTATTTGGTAAATTCTTGCGGCTTCTTTGTCACTTGGAGTAATTGCTGCTTGATCCGCTGCAGCACTAGCTGGATCTGCTGATGCGACCGCACCTTCATGCAGAACTGGACCAGCGAATATTGCTTTTAAATCTCGTCTTCTTGCTGTGATAAATTCTGCCGATCCGACTTGCTTGCCATCTTGTTCTAGAGTTGGCCCAACTTGCTGCCAGTTTCCCTGATGCATTCTGGCGAGGTTGAACACTGCATGATAACCGCAACTATTTCCGTCTTGTTGTTGATCGCAGTCTTCGTAATACGGCACCACTGTTGTAGTGCCTTGATCATTCCCACCTTTCTGCAATCTTTCTAACGCAGTCTGAAAAATTTGATTGCTTTGTAAATCGAGACTCAATTTTGCACGCAAGTCTGGGATTGAACTGCTATTAATTGCGCCAAGAACCTTCGTAACCGCCTCCGGAATTGGAACGCCAGCGGAATCCATGTGTATCGCTTCAACCCTCCACGAGCCATTGCCATTCCCAACATACCTCAAATTCAACGCCGTCCAATGAGTTCCTCCGGAAATTTCTCCAGTTGTAGAATCGCGATGACCACCGCTGCATAATGCGATTGAAGCCAACGTTTTCCCTCCCCCAATAAATTTTAATATTGCGGTGAGAAGATCTGTATTTTCATCAACGCTATCACCAGTGATTGCGCAAGTTTCCATCGACATTGCCTCAACTTCTTCCTCGCTATTTCCTCGTTTCAAAAACGCTTCACGCATCAACCTCATTACGTTTTGATGAGTGAGCATTGAGCTGTCTGTGACGACGTTAAAAGCATCTGTCTCTCTTTCGAAATCTAATTTTTTTACTTGAGGTTTGTTAACGGCTGGCGGAGTTGGAGGTGGAGTTGGCTTAGGTTGAGGTGCTGCTGGAGCTGGAGCTGGAGCCGGAGCTGGAGGAACTGCTGGAGCTGTCATAAATTTATCAAAAATTATTTTCGATTTGATTTTTGTGAGCCATGTTTTTAACTCGCGGCCTCACAAAATTTGCAAAAACTTCTTCTCGAACAACCTCAACAAAATCAAGCGAAATGAGCCTTTTGAACAATTTTCTTATAAAAATTTCCTGCCGAAAAATTGGCTCTGATGAATTTGGAAATGAATATTTTCAAAATAAAAATGGCAGAAGATTTGTGACTTACAAAGGCATCGCCGAGCCTTCAAAGATACCGGCTGAGTGGCATGGATGGATTCATCATTCAACTGATCTCGCGCCAATAAAAATCAGCACCAGAAAATTTTCTTGGCAAAAAATTCATCTTCCAAATTTAACCGGAACAAAAGGCGCCTATTCTCCAAAAAATTCCGCAACGAAAAAAGTTGGCGGATTTTATGAGGCGTGGAAAATTTAGCGTTTGTTTCTTTTGGTTGATGGTTTCAATGTTGAAAGTTTTCGGTGTCACGAATTTTTTCAGTGTCATGCTGAGCCCACAGTGTCATGCTGAGCCTGT
>CAINKA010000155.1 GCA_903849835.1 uncultured Alphaproteobacteria bacterium | reverse complement strand
GCTAGTTGGCATGGTTAATTACGATAACTTTATACGCGGCGCGTTTCATTCTTGCTTTCTTGGCTTTAAAATATCGAAGCATGCACAAGGCAAAGGTTTGATGACGGAAGCTCTTCAATTCTCCATTTGCTATGTTTTTAAAACGTTAAACTTGCATCGCATTGGAGCTAATTATATGCCGCACAATCAGGCAAGTCTCTTTAAGGCTACCTTAAGAATCATCTCCTTACGTTTCATACATAGAAAATTCAGCTTTTAAAAATGAAAAAAATCATACTATTCACGCTTGTGTTATTTTATTCACTCAGCGCCAACGCTGCTTTGAACATACCTCATATCAAATTAGAATTGGCAAAGCTGGAAGGTTCAAAAGATAAAAATACTGGTCTTGCCAAGTGCGAAGAGTTAATGACGCAGATTAATCAAGAAGATAAAGGTGATAAAAATTCAGCGGAATTTTACACTTGGAAAGGCATCGTAACAGCTAAAATGGCGCACTACCGCAAGTCTTTAAGCTTAGCGAAAGAGACAAAAAATCTTTTGGAGAAAGCGATAATAATTGATGAAAAAAATTCTGATGCTGCAGCACTTAATGCACTGGGAATAATGTATCACAGAGTTCCGCGCTTCATTTCATTTGGAGATAACAAAAAATCAGAAGAATATTTTAAGAGAGCGATTTCAGCTTCAAGCAATCTCGACACCAATTGGCGCTACGGTGAATTTCTTATGGAAATAGGAAAAAAAGAGGAAGGACTTAAACTGCTAAAAATTGCTTTGTCTAAAGCTAGCCAGGAAAAGCCAGACGAAAAAATCAAAGAAAAAATAATTCAGGAGATGATTAGAAAATATGAGTCATAGTCGCTTACTACACGTCGAAACTTTAGTTCCTGAATATAACTACAGCGAAGATGAAATGCTGGAAGCTTGTATTGAGTGGGTTCAAAGAACCAACAACAAAAATATCATCGAGAAATCTACCAGCATTTTTAAAAACACTGGCATCAAAAGAAAAAACTCAATTCTGCCAAGCAAAGATGTAATTTTCTCTGAAAGAAATTTTGACGAATCAAACGCTTTATACCGCAAAGAAGCGGTGAGATATGCCATCGAAGTTGTTGATATGGCTCTAAAAAAAACCAACATTCAATCACAAGAAATTGATTTTTTAGTTAGCACTTCCTGCACCGGCTTGATGAGTCCATCAATCAACGCCTATCTCATCAATGAGTTTCGCATGCGCAACGACATAATACACATTCCTGTGGCGCAGGTTGGTTGTAATGGTGGCACGAGTGGCATAATTTACGTCGATCATTTGCTGAAATCGAAGCCAAATTCCAAAGCTTTGATGATTAATTTGGAGTTCAACTCCAACACTTTGCAGTACAACAACTACAACTTGGATAACATAATTGGAACTGCGATTTTCGCTGATGGAATTGCTTGTTCGGTTTTTGAAAATGATGAGAAGAAGCGTGATTCGTTGAAGGTAATCGATGTTTTCTCCCATCACTTTTACGACACACAAGATATTCTGCGATATGACGTAGGAACCACTGGTTTTACGTTAAAAATGTCGAAGGAATTGCCAGTTTTTGTGGCAAAAAACTATCTCAGAATCGCCAACCAATTTCTGTCGAAACACAAACTTTCGATCGAAAATATAGACCACATTTTGGTTCATCCTGGAGGTATAAGAATTCTCGAATCTGTAGGAAAAATCATTGGTGAGTTTGGCAAAAATGTGAATTCATCAATCAAGGTGATGGAGAATTATGGCAATATGTCGAGTGCCACCATCATGTTCATATTGCGAGATGTACTTGATGGAAAATTGAAAAATGGTGAAAAAATTTTGATGGCATCTTTTGGTCCAGGCTTTGTTGCCAATTTCATTTTGTTTGAAGTTGAAATATGAGAAAAATTTTAATCATCGATGCCCACCCAGATTCTGAAAGTCTTGGCGCATTTCTATGTAAAAAATATGAGGAAAATGCGAGACAAAACCATGACGTCGAAAAAATCGTAATTCGTGATTTAAGTTTTGATCCGGTTTTGCACTTTGGCTATAGAGTGGCACAAGATCTAGAGCCTGACTTGCTGCAAGCTCAGAAAAAAATTAAGGCTTGTGAACATTTAGTTTTATTTACTCCAAATTGGTGGGGTAGTTTGCCAGCCTTAGCAAAAGGCTTTTTCGAAAGAATCTTTATTCGCGGCTTTTCTCATCGTTTTAATCCAGAAAAAAAGATAGCGGAGAAACTTCTGAATGGCAAAACTGCGAGCGTTATCTACACCCAAAGCTCACCAAAATTTTACACCAAATTCATAATCGGTGACGCTTTTTGGAAATGTCTGACGAAATCAATTTTGGGTTATGTCGGATTTTCTAACTTGAAGAGATACTACATTTCAAAAGCAAAATCCATAGATCCACAGCGTATGAAAAAAATTTTGTACGATCTGGAAAAAATGGGAAAGGACGGATTTTAAATGCAGAACGGAAAATCACAGCTCATCGACAAAATGTTTTCTAAACACTTCAAGGCAAAGTCATGGGCAGAATACAACAAAGCTTTTTTTGATGGACTTGCGAAGAAGTATGATGCCACCAACAAATTTACCAGCTTCGGAACTAAATGGATTCTTGATCGCAAGGCAATCGCAAAATTTCAGTTACCTCAAAATGCCAAAATTCTCGATTTATGTACTGGAACCTGTGATATCGCAATTGCTCTAGCGAAAAAATATCCTGACTCACAAATCACTGCTCTTGATGCTTCGCAGCCAATGCTCGATGTTGGCATTAAAAAATTGCGAAAGGCAAAAATAAATAACGTCATCACGATTGTTGGCGATGCTTTGAGTTTGCCATTTCCCGACGATTTTTTCGATCTAGTTATAATTTCTTTTGGCCTGAGAAACCTTGAAGATGTTGAGTCTGGATTGCTGGAAATGAGAAGAGTGGCTAAATCCTGCGGCTTGGTAGTTAACATCGAATATGGCAAACCTTCCAACTTTTTTCTGAAACTCCTTTATCGAATCTATTTCGAAAATATTGCACCTGCTGTGGGGAAAGTTTTATTTCATATTGGCGAATTTAACTCATTTCGCTATTTACCAAAATCGAATAAATATTTCCCAAACCAATTGCAGCTCTGCTCAATAATGCAAAAAATCGGATTTAAAAAAATCAAAAATCATAACTATTTTTTGGGTGTAATCGGACAACAAGTTTGTCAAAAATGAGATGATAAATAGTCCAAAAAATGTTTTAATAAGTGGCGCTTCAAGTGGAATTGGTCGAGAACTGGCCTTAGTTTATGCCAAGTCGGACGTGAATTTATTTTTGTGTGGACGTAGTCAAAAAAAACTAAATGAGGTGAAGAAACTTTGCGAAAATCGTGGCGCAAAGGTTTCAGTAAAAATTTTTGACGTTAGTGACGAAAAATCTGCTGCCGATTTTATTGAAGAAATAGAGATTTTGCATGAAATTGATTTAGTAATTGCAAATGCTGGAATCAGAGGTGGAGAGGCTACAAGCGCCGAAAACTTTGCAAAAATTAAGGAAATTTTTTCCACTAATGTCAGTGGCGTTATCAACGTCATTCATCCAGCAATTGAAAAAATGAAACTTCGCAAAAAAGGACAGGTAGCAATAATTTCTTCGCTTGCCGGATTTTGCGGCATTCCGAGTTCTCCAGCTTATTCCGCAAGTAAAGCAGCGGTAAGAGTTTATGCTGAAGGGTTACGAGGAAATTTGTTACAACACGGAATTAATGTCAGTGCGATTTGTCCAGGTTATGTATTAACTCCAATGACACAGCAAAACAAATTTCGGATGCCATTTATCATGTCTGTAGAGAAAACGGCTCAAATCATCAAGAAAGGTTTGGAGAAAAATAAATCACGAATCGCCTTTCCGTTTCCATTATATTTAGCTGTTCTGTTTGTATCCCTATTACCGAGATCTGCAGTGGATTTTGTAGTAAATTTTATTTTCTCACGCATTGCGAGAAAGCCGTAACAATAAATTTCTTAACCATGTATGACGCAATAATTGTAGGGTCAGGAACTGTAGGATTAACGATTGCAAATTTGCTTTCGAATCTCGGTTTAAAAATTTGTCTTATTGAAAAAGGAAGCGTTACCAACGATGTCTCAAAAGCAGTTGGAGTGAACGATGAATGTCTTTTAGCGTGGCAACTTTGCGGCGTTTTGGAAAAAATTTCTGACTACATTGGTTACAATCAGGAAGGAGAGATAATTCTAAAATATTTCGATGCGGAAAAAAGAAAAATTTTTGCGCTGCATCAGAGTTTAGGCGTTGATAATTTTCCAAAAGGCGTAGTTATTTTGCAGAACAAAATCGATGAAATTTTACTGCAAAATCTGCGCGGAAAAGTCGATTTATTCTTTGATGAAGAGGTAATTGGCATCATTCAAAATCACGAATTTATTGCGGTTAATACGAAAAAAAATTCTTACGAAACAAAATATCTGATTGCAGCAGATGGTAGAGAGAGCTCGGTGCGGCAGCTTCTTGGTATAAAAATCAACTTACTATCGGAGTCGAAAGACGAGTGGCTGATTCTGAATTTACTTGTTAAAAACCGTGTTCTGACAAAAGAATTTGCTGAGGTTTTTTGTGGATCGCAGCGTTCTGTAGTTTCGTGTCCTTTGCCATGCGACCATCATCGTCTCGAAATTTCACTATTAAAAAATGAGCACGATATTTTAAATCATGAAGAAAAAATCAGAAAAATTGTATCCGCTTACACCGACTTTCCGAACTACGAAATCGTCAACAAATTCAAATTACGCTTTACCACTGCGATTGCTGAAAAATATTACGAAAACCACATTGCCTTATGTGGAGACGCAGCGCATTGCACAGCGCCATTTGCTTCTGCCGGATTGGTTTCGGGAGTTAGGGATTGCCTTGTTTTGTATGAAATGTTCAAGAGTAAAAATATTAAATTTTCTCGCTATCAAAAGTTACGATATCAAAAGCAAATTGGGTCTTTGAAGTTAGCAATAAAGCTGGGGCAAGTGATGCGACCAAGCTGGTTCAGTGAGAAAATTTTATTTTTCGTAATTAGGTTTTTTGCTAGAAGCCGTTTGTTCATAAGCTATTTAAGCCTAAGGAGTTAGAGCCTGGACGAGTTCAGGAACCTAGATCCCGTTGACATTCAAACCCCCACCACCAACCTCCACCTAAAAAAGGAGCCCCCATGTCAATCAAATACAAATTGAGCAGTACTCAATGGGATAAAATAAAAGATTTCTTACCCGGCAAAGAATCTGATCCTGGACGTAGCGCTGAAGACAATCGTCGCTTTATTGAAGCGGTGTTGTGGATTGGAGAGAATGGCTGCAAATGGCGTTCTCTGCCAGAGTTTTAGCAAAATGTGGTTTTATGCAGGAAGGGATTGCGGAAGATTACTTGTATATCAATGGGAAGTGGGAACGCCATATTCTCAACAGTTTAATCAGTAAGGATTGGATTGAGACAGAAGGTAAAAAATAATGTCACTCTTATAAAAAAGTAGATCTCAAAGAAGCTGCTCAGAAAAACCTTATTTTTCTCCATTATTTTTTGCACCTCCTCCCTTCTTTCG
>CAINKA010000154.1 GCA_903849835.1 uncultured Alphaproteobacteria bacterium | reverse complement strand
CGAAGCATGATTCATGGCACAGTGCCCTAGAATCATGCTTCGACAGGCTCAGCATGACATGAACTTTGTAGTTCTACTTCTTCAACTGAGATTTGGTATAAACTCAAGTGTTAAATGCTAAATGGTAAATTTTAAATGAAAAAAGCAATTGTTCTTCTAAGCGGAGGACTTGATTCCGCAACAGTTCTCGCAATCGCAAAAAATTTAGGATATGAAATTTATGCGTTAAGTTTTTTTTACGGACAGCGTCACAAAATCGAGTTAGAATCAGCAAAAAAAATCGCAGAAAAATTTGGCGTCCAAGAACATAAAACCGCAAAAATAGATTTGAGAATTTTCGGCGGCTCAGCCTTAACCGATGAAATATCGGTTCCAAAAACCCTGACGCCTGACGCCTTACGCCTTACGCCTACTATCCCCATCACCTACGTCCCCGCCCGCAACACCATCTTCCTCTCTTACGCTCTAGCCTATGCAGAAGTTGTTGGCGCTTTCGATATTTTTATCGGAGTGAATGCCGTGGATTACAGTGGCTATCCAGATTGTCGTCCGGAATTTATTAAAACTTTTGAGGATTTAGCAAATCTTGCAACCGCTGCTGGAGTGGAAAAAAAAGGCAATTTCAAAATTCACACGCCTTTGATTTCG
This sequence comes from uncultured Alphaproteobacteria bacterium, assembly GCA_903849835.1. Classification (GTDB taxonomy): domain Bacteria; phylum Pseudomonadota; class Alphaproteobacteria; order Rickettsiales; family UBA1997; genus UBA2645. Next base: position 3,625 of record CAINKA010000154.1, on the reverse strand, counting down.
ATGAGCAAAAAAGAAATTATTGAAGAAGGAATTAGCTTGGGAGTTGATTATTCGATGACCCACAGTTGCTACGATCCGATTTTTAAAAATGGAAAAACTTACGCTTGCGGAGAGTGTGATTCTTGTAGATTGAGAGCGGAGGGGTTTAGAGCGGCAGGGGTTTTGGATCAGACATGTCAAACGTGACAAACATTGCAGACGTTGCAGATGCATCAAATGCAACAAATAAAAAAGCCTCCGGAGATTTCTCTTCGGAGGCTTTTTTATTTTTTTCGAAAACCGAAATTACATGTTTTCAGAAATGAATTTCACTGCGCTGCCAACATTGGTAATTTTTTCCGCAGCTTCGTCAGGAATTTCGATTCCGAATTCTTCTTCGAAAGCCATAACTAATTCAACTTGATCTAAGCTGTCAGCGCCTAAATCATCGATGAAACTTGCTGTTTCAGTAACTTTTGCCTCTTCGGCACCTAGGTGGTTAATAATAATTTTTTTAACTCTATCAAAAATCTCGTTGTTGTTAGTCATAAATTGTTAACGATTGGTTAGTAAAAACTGTGAGGAAAATGTTTTAGGAGCGCGGCAAGCTAATTATCGAAACTTAAATAGCAAACTAAAATATTTATGGCCTTGAGACCAATAACAGAGCCACTCCAAAGCATGTTCGATTATGGCATTATTGCCATAATTTGATGGCTAGATTTTGCGGATTTTACGCCGTCAAAAAATGGAATTAGGCCAAGAAATTTATCCAAAAATTTTCCTTCTTTTTCGATGATTTCAACTTCTTTAATCGGCAAGTTTTTTACATCGATTTTATTTCCTTCGAGGTAAGAAAGAGCTTCTTCTTTTCCTCCAATTTCATCGATTAATCCCGCTTTCAAAGCTTGTCTTCCGGTAAAAACTCGGCCATCAAAAACTATGTTTGAAAATTCTTTATTAATTTTTTCACCCCTTCTTTCACGCACGAGATCGGAAAAAAATTGGTAAGAATCTGCAATCGATTCTCTGATTACCCTATCAACCATCGGATTAGATTTTTCGAACGGAGATGGACTGCCCTTGAGTGGAGAGGATTTGTAAGTGTTAAATTTAAGCCCGATTTTATTTGCCAAATCAGTCACTTCCGGCGATTCCATCAAAACACCGATTGAGCCGGTGAGAGTGCCGTTATGTGCGATGATGTAGTCAGAAGCGATTGCGGCCATATATCCTCCCGATGCAGCAACAGAACCCATCAACACCACTATCGGTTTTTTACTTGCGATATTTCTGAGATCATCGAACAAAATTTCGCTGCCAACAATTCCGCCTCCAGGGCTGTCAACATTGACGATCACAGCTTTGACTGATTTTTCTTCCGCAATTTTTCCCAACATTTCGCTGCGAAAATCATCTTCAAAAATTACACCGTCAATTTTGATGTTAGCGATGTAATCTCCATCAACTAAATCATCCGACAATCCGCCACCGGTAAGCATTTTCACCGCTAGTAGCAAAGATAAAATGCTCAGCAAAACTGCAATATTTTTCCATTTATGCACCTTATCTTTCAGGTGAATTAAGGCGGCGAGATTGTCGGATAATTTCATAAAAATTATTTCTTTTCAGCGACAGAAAGAGATTCCAAAACATCACCGGCAATGCTGCCGATTGTTGCTCCACTACTTTCTTCTGACTCGGAATAAATATGCGCTTCTTGCTCATCAGATTCCATGTCTTTGATCGATAAAAGCAATTTGCCGCTAACCTTGTTGAACAGCATGACCTTTGCTTCGATGCGATCTCCCGCTTCGTATTTTTCTGTTCTTTGGTCTTGTTTATTTCTCGATAAATCAAGCCTTTTGATGATGGCCTTCAAACCGCTATCAAGCTCAACTTCGAGGAAATCTTTTTTCACGTTGATCACGACGCAAGAGACGATCAAGCCAGTGTCAATCTTGTCGAGCTCAGCTTTGAAATTTGCGTTATCAAGCTGTCTGACGCCTAGAGAGATGCGCTCTTTCTCGTAATTGCTGCCCAAAACGATGACTTTGATTTTGTCGTCTTTTTTAAATTTCTTGAGAATTTCTTCGCTAGTCCCTTCGGAAGAAATATCTGAAACGTGAATCAAGCCATCAACGCCGCTGTCGAAGCCAACGAAAAGACCGAACTCGGTGAAATTTTTAACGACACCTTCAACAACATCGCCGACTTGATGCTTCTCAGAAAATGCCTGCCAAGGATTTTTTTCGCATTGCTTCATGCCAAGGGAGATGCGGTGATTTTGTGAATTGATATCCAAAACCATGACTTCCACTTCTTGACCTGCAGCGATAAATTTGTTTGGAGTTGAATTATTTTTCAGCCAGCTCATTTCAGAAACGTGAACCAATCCTTCAATGCCTTGCTCGATTTCAACGAAGGCGCCGTAGGTTGTCATGTTTGTAACTTTGCCTTTCACGACTGATCCAACTGGATATCTTTGCGCGATTGATTCCCACGGATTTTGCTGCAATTGCTTCATGCCGAGAGAGATGCGCTTGGTTGCTTCGTCGAATTTGATGACTTGAACTTTAATTTCTTGTCCAACTTTTAAAGCCTCGGATGGATGTCTGACGCGGCACCAAGAGATGTCGGTTAAGTGCAACAAACCGTCGAAACTTCCGAAATCGATGAAGGCGCCGTAGTCGGTGATGTTTTTAACCATACCGTCCAGAGCATCGCCCACCTTGATTTTGGAGAGGACTTTGTCTTTCTCAACATTGCGCTGAGTTTCGAGAATCGCTCTTCTGGAAACCACAACGTTTCCGCGAATATCATCGATTTTTAACACCTGCAATTTTTCAACTTTGCCAATCAAGAAGCTGTCATCAGAAAGCAACATTGTGTCGACTTGACTTCTCGGCAAAAAGCAGGTGATGCCGTTCACATCAGCGGCGTAACCGCCTTTAACTTTACCGATAATTTTTCCTTCGATTGTTGTTTTATCTTCCAAGCAATGCTTGAGGTAATACCAGTTATTGTAGCGTCTGGCGTTGTCGCGACTGATGATGAGCTCGCCTCTTTTATTTTCTAAGCGCTCAAGAAAAACGTCTACAACGTCGCCCTCAGCCACTTCGCCATCTCTTTTAAATTCAGCAATATCGATGAAGCCAACTGATTTGGCACCGATGTCGATTGCAACACCCTTGTCAGAAATTCCGACGATCACGCCTTTAACGACGGTTCCTTCAACCAGCTTCTGGCTGTCTTTTTCATATTCTTCAAAAAGCGTAGCAAAATTTTCTTGCGCGAAAGAATTTTCCGTCGCGGTTTCGTGCGAATTATTAGTCATAAAGTTTGGGGAGATTTGAAACCTTTGTCTGTGCGGATTCGCACGGTTTCGGTTAGAAAGTTAATAAATAAAGCAGAAGCTGCTGACGCATCCTCCGTAAAAAAACGAGGGCGGGAAATTATGAATCGAGATTTTAAAATCAAGCTTGATGACACTGCGTTTATTCCCAAACTGATTCAAGAAACCAATTAGGGGACGTTGCAAATCTAACTTTCTAAAAAACCTAAGCTCAAAAATTTTTACAACCCAAAAACTGAGAAATTTTGTTATTTTTTTGAGTCAAATTCGATTAATTTTTAGTAAATTTCT